>JAQBHE010000714.1:0-8183 GCA_032128015.1 Holophagae bacterium | reverse complement strand
GCGGAAGAAGAATGCGCCGCGGAACGTGGCATCGATCGACTGCACGCTGCCGCCGACCTGGAAGCGCATCGACGTGGTGTTGACTGCCGAGTAGGTCAAGAGACGCCGGGCCTGGGCGTCCTCGACCGCCTGCAGCCGGCGCAGGATCTCTTCGACCGGCATCGCGCGCGTGCCCTCGACCAGCACCCGCTCCTCGACGCCCTCGACCCCCGCGAGGTCGCCGACTCCCGCGCGCTCGAGCCGCAGCAGGAACGCCGCCGGCGTATCAGCGATCGCCAGCTTGTAGCCGCTGCGAGCGCGCGAGCCGCCGAACAGCGGTGACGCCTCGCCGGTGGCCGGGTCGAACAGCGCTGGCGAGGTCAGCTGGCCGGACGAGAACTCGAGGTTGACGCCCGTCTGGTCGGGCGGCCGCTTCACCACCACCCGCAACGACAGGTCATCGCCACGCACGAACGCCCAGCTCTCGGCGCCGGTGGCGGTGGAGTAGGGGTCGATCGCGACGTCGCCCGAGAGCTCGCGAGCGATCAGCAGCAAGGTCTGCATCAGCTCGGCACTCGGCGCCGCGGCAGCGAACAGCCCGATGGTGGCGCCGCGCTCAGCGGCCCGCGCGGCCTCGACCAGGACCTCCGACACCGCGTCCGGCGCCGGCAGGCCGATCAGCGCGAGATCGCTGCCGGGGTCGAGCTCGGCAAGCCGCGCAGCCAGTCCGTCGAGGTTGGTCTCGGCGGCGAGCGCTACCCCGTCGAGGTACGCCGCCACCTCTTCGGCGTAGAGCCGCTCGAGGTCCGCGATCGTCGCCGAGCGCGGCGCGAACAGCACCCGGGCGTCCGGGTTGCCGCCCGTAATCGCGACGGCGGAGCGCTTGATCAAGAACGCCGCTTCGCCAGCGTCGAGCTCGGTCTCGTCGCCGCCGGGCCACCGCAGCTCGAAGAACGTATCGGCCGGGCTCTCGCGGGCGAGCTCGGCGAGCGCTTCCAGCTCGGCGGTGAGGGCCGCAGCGTTGGCGAGCAGGGGTGGCGGGGTCGCGAGCTCGATGGCCACCCACGGGGTGATTCCGGCGGCCGCGAGGTCCCGCCACAACGTCGATCCGGGCAGCGGGTCGAGACCCGGACGGCTGCGCCACCGCAAGTACAGCACCTGGTCCTTGGCGAGGGGCTTGCCCCCGGCGAGCAGTTGGGCCGCGGCCGCTGGGTCAGTGACCGTGAGGCCGGCGCAGGGTTGGCAGCGACCGAGCGTGGCCTCGGCGGCCGGGGCGATCAGCGCCCCGAGGAGCAGCGCCAGAGCTGCGGCAATGGACCGCCGGCGTCCGGCGTCTGGAGTGGCAATGGTCATGCGGGACCCTTCGTGTTGGTTCGAGGCGAAGGAGGGAGGCGAAGGAGGGAGGAAGGAGGGAGGAAGGAGGAAGGAGGGAGGGAGTGGAGGGAGAGCGCCGCGCGGCGGAGACCCCGAACCGCGGCAGACATAGCTTTCGCAACCCGGTCGCGACCGTCAACCCCGCGGGCGCTGCAGAGATTCCTGGAGATGGCCGGAAGCACCGGGAGACGCCCGCGCCTTTTGGACCAGCGCTCACTGTCCCAACGATGCTGGCCGACCCGACTCAGTCGGCGACCACGACCGCCTGCTCGACGGCCGCGCGCATCGGCGGCAAGCCCATCTTGGCGCGTACCTTCATCTCGATTTCTTCCATGACCGCTGGGTTGTCGCGCAAAAACAGCTTGGCGTTCTCCCGCCCCTGGCCGAGCCGGACGTCACCGTACGAGTACCAAGCGCCGCTCTTGAGCACCTCGTTGTGGAGGACCCCGAGGTCGACGAGCTCGCCGGTTCTCGAGATGCCCTCGGCGTAGACGATGTCGAACTCGGCCTGGCGGAACGGCGGCGCCACCTTGTTCTTGACCACTTTGACCCGGGCGCGCGAGCCGACCACTTCGTCGCCTTCCTTGAGCGAGGCGATTCGTCGGATGTCGATCCGCACAGAAGAATAGAACTTGAGCGCGCGGCCGCCGGTGGTGGTCTCCGGGCTGCCGAACATCACCCCGATCTTCTCGCGGATCTGGTTGATGAACACCAGAGTGGTGTGCGATTTGGCGACGATCGCGGTGAGCTTGCGCAGGGCTTGCGACATCAGCCGCGCCTGCAGGCCGACGTGCGAGTCGCCCCTCTCGCCTACGAGCTCGGCGCGCGGCACCAGTGCCGCCACCGAGTCGATCACCACCACGTCGACGCCGCCCGAGCGCACCAGCATCTCGGCGATCTCGAGCGCCTGCTCGCCGCTATCCGGCTGCGACACCAGAAGATCGTCGATGTTGACTCCGAGCTTGGCCGTGTACTCGGCGTCGAGCGCGTGCTCGGCGTCGATGTAGGCGGCGGTACCGCCGTATTTCTGGGCGTGGGCGACCACCGACAGCGCGAGGGTGGTCTTGCCGCTCGCCTCGGGTCCGAAAACTTCGACCACCCGTCCGCGGGGGAAGCCGCCGCCGCCGACCGCGTAGTCGACCGCCAGCGATCCGGTGGGGATGCCCTCGATAGCGTTGCCGTCGAACTGACCGAGGCGCATGATCGAGCCCTTGCCGAACTGTTTTTCGATCTGGGCGAGGGCGTTGTCGACCGCCTTCGCCTTTTCTTTGTCTTTTTCCATGTTGGGACCGTTGCTCCTACGATGATGGGTGCGTGCCCGCTGCGTCCCGCGGCCCTAGCTCCCGCGGTCGAATGTGGGCACCTGGGAAGGATGGTACCGCCAATGCGCCGGCCGCGCTCTCGATGCGCCGCCGCGCCAGGCGGTGGTGGCTCTTGGCGTTGGTGTTCAACCCCTGCGCCGGCGTCCGCGCGGGCGGGGCACACGGGATTCTTGGGGGGCTCGGCAAGGGCGAATCCAGAGTAGCGAAGGGCCCGGTCCCGGGTCAAGCGCAGATGTAGATTCCCGCGGTGGCCATGCATTGCGATGGCCTTTTTCGCTGCCCCCACCTACGATAGGTCGCGATGGCCGGCGGGAGCCACCTCCAAATGACCGACTCGGGAACCGCTGGCCTGGCGGTCGAGCGGTTGCGCTCGACCGCCGGCCTGCGGGTCGAAGCCCAAGCGCCGCTCAAGCGGTTCACCACGCTGCGAATCGGCGGCACCGGCGAGGTTTTCGTCGAGGCGCAAACCGAGGCAGCGCTCGGAGTCCTGCTCGCCGAGGTCGCGAGGACCGGGCTGCCGCTGGTCATGCTCGGACGGGGCGCCAACGTGCTGGTCCCCGACGAGGGTCTTCCGGGCGTGACCTGCCGACTCGGCGGCGAGCTCCAGGGCTTCGCGGTCGACGGGGTTCGGGTGCGTGCCGGCGGCGCGATGGCGATTCCCCGCCTGGCCCAGGAAACCGCCCGGCTCGGACTTCGCGGATTGGAGGCGCTCGCCGGGTTTCCGTCGACGGTCGGCGGCGCCGTGGTGATGAATGCGGGCTGCTACGGCACCGAGATTCGCGATCTCCTGATCGAGGTGACCGTCCTCGAGCGCGCCGGCGGTCGCCGGGTCTACCCAGTCGAGGAGCTCCGGTCCGGCTACCGCACCACCGTCCTGGCCGGCTCCGGAGCGGTTGTTGTGAGCGCTCTGTTCGAGCTCCAGCCGGGAGATCCCCCGGCGATCCTCGAGCGCTTGCGGGAGCTCAACCGCCAGCGCTGGACCACCCTGCCATCGGGGGTGGCCAACGCCGGCTCGATCTTCAAGAACCCGGTCGGAGACTTCGCCGGTCGATTGGTGGAGGCGTGCGGCCTCAAGGGCAGGCGGATGGGCGCGGCCCAGATCAGCGAACGCCACGCCAACGTCATCGTCAACGAAGGCGGCGCTCGGGCTGAAGATGTTCTTGGACTGATGATCGAGGCGCGGCGGCGCGTCGAAGCGGAGTTCGGCGTCACGCTGGAGCCCGAGCTGGTGCTTCTCGGCAGCCTCGCCGAGCGCTGGCGTGCCGCAGTCGCCGGCAACTCGTCCGCGGCTTCGAGGACCAGGCCGAGGAGCGGCGAACCGGTCGGCGCGCCGCTGGGGACCGGCCGCTCACGAGCCTGCGCTGCCAGTGATGATGAGGTGGAGTGACGCTGACCGCTTGCTGCTGCGTTACAATTCAAGCCTTGAGCAGGCACGACGCGAACCCCTGGCTTCGGTTTCGACGCGGCTGCGCCTTCGGGGCGGTTGCGTTCGCGGTCGCTGTTGTCGGCGGCTGCCAGGCGCGGACCGAAGAGCAACGGGTCGAGGCGGCGCGCGCCGGGTACCGGGTGCAGCTCCAGACCTTCACCCTCAAGCAGCAGCCGTTGACGGTGGAGCCCTCGACTGGGACCGCCGCCGCCACCGACGACATCCGCGAGCCGACGCCAGTGCGTACCGACGTGTTGCTCGACGTCTTCGTCAGCACCGAGTCCGAAGACACCCTGACCGGACTCACCGTCGACTTCGAGCACGTCGACGCGGCGCGCCAGCTCAAAGAGCATCGCTTGCTCTGGCTCGACACCTCAGCGGTCGCCAAGGGGTCGAGCGTGCAGCTGACGGTGTCGGTCGAGAATGTCGACTACCAGGAAGGCGACGCCTTCGGCGTCGAGGTCCGCTCGCCGGTGCCGCCGGAGGAACGCGCGGCCTACCGCGAGTTCGCCGCCAGCCCTGCCCCTTGAGGGAGTCCGCCCCTTGAGGGAGTCAGGGGCGAGGGCGGCCGAGCACCCCGCGGTCGCCGCCGTGGCGGTGCTGAAGCGTCTCGAGGACAACGTTGCGCGGGTGGTGCGCGGCAAGCGCGAGGTCATTCGCCTGGCGATCGCGGCACTGCTCGCCGATGGCCACGTTCTGATCGAGGATGTGCCGGGGGTCGGCAAGACCATGCTCGCCCAGGCATTGTCGCGGTCGCTGGGGTTGTCCTTCCAGCGCATCCAGTTCACCAGCGACCTCTTGCCGTCCGACATCATCGGGGTCTCGGTCTACGACCTCGAGCAGCGTCAATTCCGGTTCAACCGGGGTCCGCTGTTTGCGAACGTAGTGCTTGCCGACGAGATCAACCGCGCCACTCCGAAGACCCAGTCGGCGCTGCTCGAGGCGATGAGTGAGGGCCAAGTGACGGTCGACCGCGATCGTTACGCGTTGCCCCAGCCATTCCTGGTGCTGGCGACCCAGAACCCGCTCGAGCATCAGGGCACGTTTCCGCTCCCCGAGTCGCAGCTCGACCGCTTCTTGATGTCGCTCCAGATCGGCTATCCGAGCCATCTCGAGGAACGCGAGCTCTTGCTATCGGGCGGAGTGGAGGCCGAGTTGGCTGGGCTCATGCCGGTGCTCGAGGATGGCGAGCTGGCTCGTTTGCAATTGCAGGTTGCCGAGGTTCGGGTTGCCGACAAGCTCGCCGACTACTTGGTTGCCATCGCTACTGCCAGCCGTTCGAATCCCGAGCTGTTGCTCGGGGTCTCGACCCGTGGCGTCCAGGGGCTGTGTCGGGCGTGCCAAGCCTTGGCGTTCCTCGAAGGCCGGCCCTATGTGACTCCCGACGACGTCCAGCGCCTGGCGCCGGTGGTGCTCGCCCATCGGGTGGTGGTGCGCCAGCGCGCTGGTGACGACGTGCGCCGGCGCACCATCGAGCGGATCGTGCGCGCGGTGCCAGTGCCGATCTGAGGCGGTCGTGGCTTCGACCGGCGGCGACGGCGTTCGAATCACCAAGGTCGGCCTGTGGCTGGGCCTGTTCGCGGCGATCGTCGCAATTGCCGCCACCAATACCGGCAACAACGCGCTGTACATGGTGGTGGCGTCGATTCTCGGGCTGTTCTGTGCGTCGTGGGTGGTCACGCGGGTCAATGGCTCGGCCCTCGATCTGCGGCTGCGCCCCATCGGCGAACTGTTCGCCAAGATCCCGGGAACGGTCGAGCTCGAGTTGACGTCGGGCGCGCGCTGGTTCCCGCGCCTCCAGTTGCAGGTCCAGGTTGCGGGTCTGCGACCAACGGCGGTGCCGCGATTGGGTCGGCGCGGCGAACCGGAGGCGGTGTTCCGGGCGCGCAGCGATCTGGTGTTCGATCGTCGCGGCCTCCGTCCGCCGCCCCCCCTCCGGGTCTCTAGCCTGTTCCCCCTCGGCTTCTATCGCGCCTCCCGGCACTACGGGTCCGGCGAGGCGCTGCTGGTGTACCCCGAGGTCTTCGATCGGCCGGCCATTCACTTTCGGCAGCCCGGTGAGCTCGGCGACGACTCGACGCGGCGCGCCGGTTGGGGCCACGATGTCCATTCCCTCCGAGGGTTCCGCCCCGGCGACGACCCGCGCAGCATCCATTGGAAACAGACGGCGCGCGCCGGCGAGCTGATCTACAAGGAGCGCGAGGCTGAGGAGAGTCGACGGCTGTCGATCGTGGTCGACAACCGCGCCGGCGAGCTGGAGACTCCGATCCGTCGCAGGCGCTTCGAGCGCATGGTCAGCGAAGCCGCGACCGCGGCCCTCGACTACCTCGACCGCGGCTTCGAGGTCGAGCTTGTGACTTCGGACCGCCATCTGCGCTTCGCGGCCGGACCCGGCCAGCGCCACCAGCTGCTCGAGTGCCTGGCCCTGCTCGAGTCGTTGCCGGTGACCGCAGCGGCGCCGGTGCCGAGCGATCCCACCACCCCGGCGCTGCGTCTGGCGCTCGACGCGCCGCCGGGTGCCGCGCCGCCGGGTGCCGCGCCGACCCTGGGTTCGCCATGACCTTCGTCCGCGAAAAGCGCCTGCTCCTGGGCGCGTTGGCGTTGCTCGCGCCGTTGCCGTTGCCGCTCAACGAGCCGCGACCCGCAGGAGTGATCGGATTCCCATTCCTGCTCGTCTACCTGTCGGTGGTGACTTTGTTCCTGATCCGTGCCGCGCGCGCTGAAGCGCGTTGGCTCGGACCGCTCGCCCTCAACCTCCTCGGGCTCGGCTACTTGCCGTTCCTGGCCCTCGATCTCGCCCAAGTGGGCGGCGGCAGTCTGGTGCGGCCGATGATGCACCTGGTGCTGTTCTCGCTTGCCGCCAAGCTGTTCTCGCTCGAGCGCGAAGGCGACAAGTGGCACGTGGTGATCGGCGTCTTCTTCGTCTTCGTGTGCGCGATGGCCACCAGCTCGGCGGCCGGAATCGTGCTCTATCTCGTCGCCTTCTTGGGGTTGTCCAGCTACGTGCTTGCTCGACTCGCCGCGCTCCACCTGGTCTCGCCGCCACGGGCGACGCCGTTGCCGGGAGCCGCGGACTCGGTCGACCCGGTGGCGCCGGCGCTTCTGGGCACTGCACTTCTCGGCACTGCACTTCTCGGCACGAGGCGGACCGTCGCGTTGCTGGTCGCCGGGACGATCGTGATCGCGATGCCGCTGTTCGCGCTCATGCCGCGCCTCAACGATCCGTTCATCCTCGGTGCGGGCGGTGAGCGCTCGCTGCGCTACATCACCGGCTTCTCCGATGAGGTCAACCTCGACGTCATCGGCCGGGTGCGCGGCAACCGCGAGGTGGCGTTGCGGCTCGAGGTCGAAGGCGGGGAAACCGCGGGCCGACTCGGCGAGCTGCGGCTGCGCGGCGCTAGTTTCGACGGCTACACCGGCGACCGCTGGCACCGCAGTTCCGCGGCGACGCGATTGCGTCCGGGCGCCGACAACACCTTTCGCCTGGATGCCACGCCCGCCATCGCCGCGGTGCGCATCTACCTAGAAGCGCTGGGGACCCAGAGTCTGATCCTCCCCGTTCAGGCGGTCTCGGTCGAGCTCGAGGGGCCGACGCCGCTGCTCCGGCTCGACCGGGGCGGCGGGGTCCAACTGCCGGCCGCCCCCTCGACGGCGTTCGGTTACCGGGTCGGACTCGGCCCTGGCCCGGTCGACCTCGCGGCGCCGCCATCCGGTGATCGCGAGCCCACTCTCGACCTCGCGGGGGTGACGCCGGAGATGACCCTGCTCGCCGCCGAGGTAGCGGGCAGCGGTACCGATTTCGAGCGTGCGCGCCGGATCGAGCAGCACCTGATCTCGAGCTACCGCTATACCCTCGACTTCGTTGGTAGGTCCACAGCTGATCCAATCTCCGACTTCCTGTTCGTGTATCGGAGCGGTCATTGCGAGTACTTCGCGTCGGCGATGGTCTTGCTGCTGCGCGCCCAGGCGATTCCGGCGCGCTTCGTCACCGGATTCCTGGGCGGTGAGTACAGCCCGCTCGGGTACTACCTGGTGCGCCAGGACAATGCCCACGCGTGGGTCGAGGCCTACCTCGACGGCCG
>JAQBHE010000713.1:0-5986 GCA_032128015.1 Holophagae bacterium | reverse complement strand
GCCGCCCGGTCTTGGCGGCCGCCACCACCAGATCGGTCTGGCGGCATAAGAATGCCGGGATCTGGAGCACGTCGCACACCGCCGCCACTCGCTCGCAATCCCCCACCTCGTGGACATCGGTGAGCACCGGTGTCCCGGTCGCAGCCTTGACCGCCGCGAGGGCCGCTAGGCCCGCCTCGATGCCAGGCCCGCGAAAGCTCTTGAGCGAGCTGCGGTTTGCCTTGTCGTACGACGACTTGAAGATCAACGGCACCCCGAGGCGGTAGGTCATCGCGACCAGGCGCTGGGCGTGCTCGATCAGCCAGTCCTCGCCCTCGATCACGCACGGACCGGCGATCACCGGCAGGGCCTGCCCGCCGAGCACAACCCCCGGAGCGAGCTCGAATTCACGAGTCTTCAAGGCCGCTCGCGCCTAATGCGCCTCTTCGCTGACCAGCACTGACCGCGGCTCGACGGCCACCGCGCCGCGCTCGAGCCGGCGCTGCTTCTCGTCGAGCGCGGCACGGATGTAGGAGACGAACAGCGGGTGGGGGTCGGTCGGTCGCGACCGGTACTCGGGGTGGAACTGGCAGCCCAGGAACCACGGGTGGCTCGGGAGCTCGACCATCTCGACGAACTTACGGTCGGGGCTCAACCCCGAGACCACCAGGCCGTGAGCGCGCAGGGTGTCGAGGTACTTCTGGTTCACCTCGTAGCGATGCCGGTGACGCTCGCGGATCTCGGTGCGACCGTAGATCTGGTGGGCCAGGGTGCCTTCCGGGATCACGCAGGGATAGCCCCCGAGCCGCATCGTGCCGCCCATTTCCTCGACCCCGAGCAGGTCGCGGAGCTTGTAGATCACCGGATCCGGAGTCTCGTCCTCGAACTCGGTGGAGTTGGCGCGCTCGATTCCGCAGGCGTTGCGCGCGAACTCGATGACCAGGCACTGCATGCCCAGGCAGATGCCGAAGAACGGCACCAGGTTCTCGCGGGCGAAACGGATCGCCGCGATCTTGCCTTCGGCGCCGCGCTTCCCGAACCCGATCGGCACCAGCACGCCGTGGACTTCGAGCAGGTCACCCTGCCAGCTCCCGCTCTCGATCTGCTCGGCGTTGACGTAGACCAGCTCGACTTTGGTGTCGTTGGCGATACCGCCGTGCATCAGCGCCTCGTTCAGGCTCTTGTAGGCGTCCGGCAGTTCGACGTACTTGCCGACGATGCCGATCTTCACCTCGTGGCTCGGGTGCTTGATCCGTGTGACCAGCTTCTGCCACTGCGACAGGTCGCGACCCGAGGCCGGCAGCTTGAGCAAGTCGAGCAGGGTCTCATCAAGACCCTCGCGACAGAACATCAGCGGCACCTCGTAGATCGTCGAGACGTCGCGCGCCGCGATCACGGCTTCGGGATCGACGTTGCAGAACAGCGCGATCTTGCGCTTCATATCGTCGGGCAGCGGCCGGTCGACCCGACACAGCAACATGTCCGGCGAGATGCCGATCGCCCGCAGCTCGCGCACCGAATGCTGGGTCGGCTTGGTCTTGAGCTCGTCGGCGGCGGCGATGTACGGCACCAGCGTGAGGTGGATGTTCACCGCATTCGAGCGCCCTAGCTCCTGGCGCAGCTGGCGAATCGCCTCGAGGAACGGCAGCGACTCGATGTCGCCGACGGTGCCGCCGATCTCGACGATCACCACGTCAACGTCTTTGTCGAGTCGGCGGATCGACTGCTTGATCTCGTCGGTGACGTGGGGGATCACCTGCACCGTGCTGCCGAGATAGTCGCCGCGACGCTCCTTGTTGATCACCGATTCGTAGATCTTGCCGGTGGTGGTGTTGTGGCGCTTGCTGGTCTGACAGTGGGTGAAGCGCTCGTAGTGGCCGAGGTCGAGGTCGGCCTCCGCGCCGTCGTCGGTGACGAACACTTCGCCGTGCTGGTAGGGCGACATCGTTCCGGGGTCGACGTTGACGTAGGGGTCGAGCTTCATCAGCGCGACCTTGAAGTCCCGCGCCTCGAGGATCGCGCCCACCGACGCCGCGGCGACCCCCTTGCCGAGGGACGACACGACACCGCCGGTGATGAAGATGTATTTCGTGGCCATGGTGCCTCCGCCGTCAGGTGCTCGATTTCAAGAAAGGAGATCGCCGCTCCGGGTTCAATTCGAACCGCCGGCCGCCGTCTGGAGCAGGCGCTCGGCGCGACGCAGGTCCGCTTCGGTGTCGACGCCGATTCCGGCGTGCCGGGTTCTCAGAACCTGGATCGCGATCCCGTTCTCGAGTGCCCGCAGTTGCTCGAGCGACTCCGCGAGCTCGAGCGGCGATGGCTCGAGCTCGGCCAGCCGCAGCAGGACATCGATTCGGTATCCGTAGATGCCGACGTGACGCAACGCCGCGGCGCCGGCCGCCGAGCGCCGATAGGGGATCGGCGAGCGCGAGAAGTAGAGCGCGCGACCGCCCGCGTCCACCACCACCTTGACGGCGTCGGGATTGCGGTAGTCGTCCTCGTCGGCAGCGGTCGCCAGGGTGACCATGGCCGCGCCAGCGTCGTCGCGAAGGCGCTGCGCCAGCAGATCGATGTCTTCGGGATCGAGCAGAGGCTCGTCGCCCTGGACGTTGATCACCGCCCGCGCCGACCACGAGCGCGCCGCCCAGGCGATCCGGTCGGTGCCGCTGCGACAGGTTGCGGGGGTCATCTCGCAGCGACCGCCGAAGTCCTCGACCGCCGCCTGGATCCGCGGGTCGTCGGTGAGCACGACCACCGAGTCGACGGCCCGCGCGCGACTCGCGCGCTCGTAAACGTGCTCGATCATCGGCCGGCCGGCGATCGCGAGCAACGGCTTGCCGGGAAGGCGGCTCGAGGCATAGCGCGCCGGGATTGCGCAGACGATTCCGGCGGCCGGATCGGCTTGCTGGGGCGACCGGCTCGACGGCTCAGCCTCTTCCAGGGGGGGCACGACTAAACTTACAGCGGGGCTTCGCGATCGTCAACTCGAATGGACCGGCGCCACGACTCGGATCGGTCCTCACCCGCTCGCAATGATCTCCCTAAAGTCAAGTCGGCGATGGCTGCTGCTGGGAGTGGCCCTTGCGGCAGCGGTGCTCGCGGAACGAGGGTACCGGCTGCGAGCGACCGCCTCGGTGCCGACCGCTGGCGCCGAGTGGATCTGGATCGACAGCCACTCCGCGCCCACCGTGCCGACCGCTTTTCTAGCGGCTCGGGACTTTCGGCTCGAGGTCGAAACCCTGGCGACGCGGGTCGCCATTCAGGCGGACGAGGAGTACCAGCTCTACCTCGACGGGCGATGGCTGGGGGGAAACCGCTACCTGCTTGGGGCCGAGGTCGACGTCTACCGGCTCGAACAACCGCTCTTGCCGGGTCGTCACCGATTGGTGGTCGAGGCGCGGAGCTCGTCCGCCAGCGGCGGCATCCTGGTGGTGCTGTCAGACGGCGACCGGCCCCTGCTCGAGAGCGACCGATCGTGGCAGACCTTCGATAGCGCGGTCCCGGGACTGGTCGAAGGTTGGAGCTCGCTAGACGGCGGCCGTCCGGCTCGCTCCTGGGGCCCACCGCCGCTCGGTCGCTGGGGCCGACCGCGGCTCGGCGAGCCGGTGGCGCCGGCGGGCTCGCGATCGCAGTGGGCGGAGGCGGCCTCGTTCCTGGCGGTCGACAACGGCTGGGGCGGCTCGGAGTCCGGCTACCTGATCGATTTCGGGCGTGTCGTGAGCGGTCGACTAGAAGTGTGGCTGGACGAATCCGAAGTCACCCGCTTGCGCAGTGCCGGCGTCTCGGCGGCGCCGGCGCGGTTCGCACAGGCGCCCGAAGCCCTGGGGGGGCGTCATGCCGACGCCTGGGTGATCCCGGTCAGAGGCAGCCAGCGTTGGCGCGACGCCTGCCCGCGGGTGTTTCGCTATGCGTGGATCGGCACCGCGAGCCCGCCGTCATCGGCGCGAGTGATCGAGGTCGACCCGGGTGATCCATTCCTAGCCCCCGAGGGCGAGCTCGCCAAGGAGCGAAAGCAAGGTCCGTTCGGGCTGCCGGCGCCAGCACAGCGGCAAGACTGACCGGCGACTGGAAGAACCAAGCGCCCCTCCCGGGGGTAGCGGCCGAGCTTGGGCGGCCGACGGTATCGCCAGAATGCCGGCAATGCGGACACCCCGCGTTGAATCCCCTCCAAAAAAACGACGGGCGGCCGGCGTTGTCACGATGGTGTCCGCCCCCCGCAGAACCCTCCGGGGGTAGCCGCCCGTCTTCGGGCGCGCCGAGGCCTTGGGCGGCCGACGATGTCGCGAGGACGCCGGCACCCGCGAAAACACCCCGCAGAAGCCGTGCTCCTACGAACCGGGCTCGCGCCCGATACCCGGAACCGGCTCGAAAGAGTCCGAGCCAACCAGCCGGCCGTCGGTGAAGCGGTAGACCTCGCCGTGCTCGAAGTACCACCAGGCTTCTTCCTGGCGATCGGCGTAATCGACGACCTCCACCCGGTCCGGCTTGCCTTGCTCGGTGTAAACGCGCCGCTCGTCGTCGCTGTCGATCTCGGCCTCGAAGGCGCGCACCGCGTCGAGCAGGCTGGTGTCGGCAATCACCAATGGCGCCAGGGTGGTCGCGCCCTGCTCGACTCGGAGAGTGATGTTCTCGGTGACCAGGGCACGCTCGTCGACTTCGCCCCCGGGCTTTCTAAGGGGCACGATCGCGGAGAGCATGAAGTGGTTGTAGTAGCGATGCCACTTCCAGTCGATGGCGTATTGACCGAGGGAATCGGTCTCGACCCCGATCACCACCGGGTTGTAGAGCAGCCTGCGCATTCGGGTGATGCTGACGCCGCTGCGCGACGCCTCGAGCCGAAGCTGGACGCCGGCGATCGGCTGTCCGGCACCGTCGGTCACCGCACCGCGAATCGGCACCATGTCGCCATCCTGGTAGCGCTTGGCGGCTTCGGCGGCGCTTGCGAACGAGGTCCCGATCGCGAAGGCGATTGAGATGGTCAACGCCAAGGTAGCCGGCGAACGTCTCACGGCACTTCCCAATCGACCCCGGCAGGGGGCGTGAACTGACCCGGTCGGGCGCCGCGCTGGTAGTCCGACATCTCGAAGCGGGTCCGGTTCCCCTCGGCGTCCCGGTACTCGAGCGCGAGCACGCGTTGCGCCCGCGCGTCAACGACTACCGCCAGTGCCACCACGTCCTGGGTGGGATGCAGCGGGTCGAGCGCGATGCGCAGCCGGTCGGCTTCGACGGTCACCGCGGCGCGGTATCGCTCCTTCAACCTCGCGGTCGACAACAAGAAGAAGTCGAGTCCTGGGGTGTTCTCGTCTTCGATCGGGTACTGCTGGCCTTGCGTCTCACCGGGGTTCCAGTAGTACGCGGTGTCGTCGCACAACAGGAAGCTCTTCGGAAACGGCTCGCCGTAGTCCCAGCGCAGGCAGTCGGGCAGGGAGATCCCGAGCTCGCCTTCCTCGCGTTCGCCTTCGGTGAACCCGGCGGGCACGAAAGTCTGGACGAACTTCGCCTGGAGCGGGCTGTGAGCGCGCAAGGTCAGCCGCACCTGATCGAGAGTCCGCCAGGCGTCGGGATCGGCCAAAGTCGCCCGGCTCGGCGTGGCCGCGGCGACCAGGGTGCCCCAGAGCAGCGTCGTGGCGAGGAGTCGGAGCGAACGAGCGTGCACCATCGGCGCGAGAATACCTCAGTGCCCGACAGCGCTCGCGCTTCAGAACCACCGCCGCGGTTCGACTAAGCTGATCCTGAGCTTTCTTGGAACGATCCGGCGGCCAGCCGCGAAGGAGATCTCGATGCCACTCAAGACCTACGGAGTTCTCAAGGGGAGGCCGATCTCCAAGCGCCTCGGCTCCGGCAGCAGCCCGCACTACCAGATCCACGTGGTCGACAACACGACCGACTACCGGATCGCGATCAACGTCAAGTCGAGTCTCTCGCCGTCGGTGAATCCGGAGGGGACGAAGGTCTGGACAAACTTCGCCTGAAGCGGGCTCTGAGCGCGCAAGGTCAGCCGCACCTG
>JAQBHE010000712.1:0-9925 GCA_032128015.1 Holophagae bacterium | reverse complement strand
GGCGGCGGCCCGTGCCGCCGCCATCGCGTCCGGCGAGTCCGCGAGTCGTCGTGGCCGACGTCGTCTGGCTCAAGACACTCAAGACGATGAATCGGAAGCGATTCGAGCCGGCGGCGAGACGATCACGATCTCCCAAGGGATGCGCGTCCGCGACCTGGCCGACAAGCTCGGAATGAAGGCCAAGGATCTGCTGAAGCAGCTGATCCAGCACGGGGTGATGGCGAGCGTCAACCACGTGGTCGAGCCCGAACTGGCGCGGACCATCGCCGAGCAACTCGGCTACGAGGCGGTGGTGGTCTCGTTCGAGAAGGAGGTCCAGCTACAGCACGAGGCGTTGACCGTCACTCGGAACGGTGCGGCGATTGCCAAGCCCACCGAGCCCCGGGCGCCAGTCGTGACCGTGATGGGCCACGTCGATCACGGCAAGACCTCATTGCTCGACGCCATTCGCTCCTCGCGCCTGACCGATGCCGAGGCCGGCGGTATTACCCAACACATCGCCGCCTACAGCGTCGAGCTTCCCGGCGCGAAACGAGTGGTCTTCCTCGACACCCCTGGCCACGAGGCGTTCACCAAGCTGCGGGCCCGCGGTGCCCAGATCACCGACATCGTGATCCTGGTCGTGGCAGCCGACGATGGAGTCATGCCCCAGACCGTCGAAGCGATCCAGCACGCGCGCGCCGCCGGCGTGCCGATCGTGATCGCAATGAATAAGATCGACCGCGATAACGCCAATCCCGAGCGCCTCAAGAAGCAGCTCTCCGAGCACCAGCTGCTGGTCGAGGAATGGGGCGGCGACACCGTCGCGGTGCCGGTATCGGCGCTCAAGAAGCAGGGAATTCCCGAGCTTCTGGAGATGATCCTGTTGACCGCCGACCTGCTCGAGCTGCGTGCCGATTCGACGATTCCCGCCCAGGGAGTAGTCATCGAGGCGCGCAAAGAAGCCGGACGCGGCGTGGTCGCCACACTGCTGGTCCAGAACGGAACCCTGCGGGTCGGTCAAGCCTTCGTCACCGGCTCGACATGGGGACGGGTGCGCTCGATGACCAACGATCTCGGCGAGCGCATCGACGAAGCTGGCCCGTCGACCGCGATCGAAGTCGCAGGTTTCGATGAGCTTCCGGAGGCGGGCGATGCCTTGCAGGTGGTCGAGAAAGAGGCGCAGGCGCGATCGATCGCGCAACTGCGCACCAACGAGCGCCGTCAGCGCGAGCTTGCCCCGACCATCGGCCGGCTGACCCTCGAGAGCCTGTTCAGTCGGATCGAGGCCGGCAAGGTCCACGAGCTGCCGGTGGTCATCAAGGCCGATGTTCAGGGCTCGGTCGAAGTGCTGCGAGAGACCCTCGAGAAGCTGTCCACCGACAAGGTCAAGATCAAAGTGATCGGCGCCGGCGCAGGCGCGATCTCGACCAACGACGTGCTGCTCGCCTCGGCCTCCCAGGCGATCATCTACGGCTTCAACGTCCGGCCGGAGCGCAATGCCATCGAGCTGGCCGACCGCGAGGAAGTCGACATCCGCGCCCACACGGTGATCTACGAGCTCACCGACGAGCTCAAGAAGGCGATGCTCGGGATGCTCGAGCCCGAGTATCGGGAAGTCGAGCAAGGTCGGGCCGAGGTCCGCGAGCTGTTCAAGGTGCCGAAGCTCGGGACAATCGCCGGCTGCCATGTCGTCGAGGGGATCATCCCGCGCAGCGCCACGGTGCGTCTGGTTCGCGACAACGTCGTGATCCACGAAGGCCGCGTCTCTTCACTGCGCAGGTTCAAGGATGACGCCTCCGAGGTGCGCAGCGGCTTCGACTGCGGCATCGGCCTCGAGCGCTTCCAGGACCTCAAGCCCGGCGACCTGATCGAGGCCTATGCCCAGGAGGCGATCCCGCCGTCGCTCTAGCACTCGCTCTAGCACTCGCTCTAGCACTCCGGTCAGGCCCGGCTTGGCAGTCGGACGCCGTCGTATTGCCGGTGAGCGCCAACTCCCGGGCCGATCTTTCGTTGGGGACTCGGTAGTGGCCGCTGTCGGTATCGTCTCGATCGAGCTCCATCTGCCCGGGGCGCGCAGTCTCAAGGACAAGCGCAAGATCGTTCAGGGACTGATCGATCGGCTACACCATCGTCACCGAGTATCGATCGCGGAAACCGCCTTGCACGACCTTCATCAGCGCGCCGAGCTCACCATTGCTGCAGTCGCGAGCGATGGTCCCAGCGGAGCTCGAATCACCCAGAGACTTCGCGAGATCGTCGAGCAAGAGGGTGCTGCCGAGTTGGCGCGCTGGGACGAAGAGACCATCGACATTCTGTGAATCGTTGTGGATCCGAGATGACTAGATGAAGGGCCACCGCAGCCAACGAGTCGGCGACGCTCTCCAGTTGTGCCTTTCGGAGATCTTCCTGACCGAGCTCAAGGACCCGCGCACCAAGTTGGTGACGGTGTCGCGGGTCGAGGTCAGCAGCGATCTCAGCCATGCCCGGGTGTGGGTGTCGGCGCTCGGGTCCGAGGACGAGCGCCTCGAGGCGGTGGACGCGCTGCGGCGAGCCAGCGGCTTCGTGCGCCGGACCCTGGCGCCACGACTGCGGCTGCGCCACGTGCCGGAGCTACGCTTCGACCTCGACCGTGGCCCCGAGCACAGCCAGCGGATCAACGACCTCCTCGCCACCCTCGAGCCTGCGCCGCACGACGACACCCATGACGACGAGCACCACGACGAGCACCACGACGAGCATCGCAACAAGCATGACGACGAACGTGCTCCCTGAGTCGGCGGTCCCCCCGGAGCTCGTCGCCCGCCTGGTAGAGGCGCGGCGCTTGTTGCTGTCCAGCCACGCCAACCCCGACGGCGACTCGGTGGGCTCCCAGCTCGGTCTCGCCCGCGGCCTGCGCACGCTGGGCAAGGAAGCCGTGGTCTGGAACCTCGACCCTCCGCCCGCCGCCCTCGCCAGTCTCGACGATGCGGCCGCGATCCACGTCGGCTCCGACCCCCCGCCCGGTTTCCCCGATGCCTTCGACCTGGTGGTGATCCTCGAGTGTCCGAGCCTGGATCGCACCGGTCTCGAACAGCACCTCGCAGACCGGCCGCTGCTCAACATCGACCACCACCTCGGCAACCAGCACTACGGCATCGTCGACTGGATAGACACCACGGCGGCGGCGGTCGGGGTCATGGTGTTCACGCTGTTGCGCCGGCTGGGCTCGGAGATCGATCGCGAGACCTCGGACCTGCTCTACCTGGCCTTGGTCTCGGACACCGGCTGCTTCCGTTTCTCGAACGCGACCCCGTTGGCATTGCGCGCCGCCGCCGAAATGGTCGAAGCCGGCGCCTCGCCGGAGCGGGTGTCGGAGCGGTTGTACGAGCAAAAACCGCCGAGCTCCCTGCGACTGGCCGCCGAGGTGCTCCACTCGCTCGAGCTTCATCACCGCGGCGAGATCGCGACCGTGGCGGTGACCCAGGAAATGTACCGACGCGCCGGCGCCGACCGCACCGACACCGAAGGCTTGATCGACCTTCCGCGATCGATTGCCGGGGTGCGCGCGGTCGCCCTGTTTCGTGAGATCCGCGGCGGCGAGTACAAGGTGTCGCTGCGCAGTCGCGGCAGCGTCGACGTCGAAGCGATCGCGCGCAGCCACGGCGGCGGCGGCCACCGCAACGCCGCCGGCTGCCTGCTCTCTGCCGACCTGCTGCCAGCCACGCGGACCATCGTCGATGAGCTGATCGGCGTCCTCGACCTGCCCGGCCGCTGAGCCGACTTTCGCCGAGGAGCTGAGATCATGAGTCAAGACGGACTGCTGCTCGTCGACAAACCCGCGGGCGTGACCTCCCATGACGTGGTGCAGCAAGCGAGGCGTGCCCTGCGGATTCGCCGAATCGGTCACTGCGGCACGCTCGATCCCGCGGCTACCGGACTGCTGCTGTTGACGGTCGGCCACGCGACCCGGCTCACCCGCTTCTTGATCCGGGCCCCCAAAGTGTACGAAGGCGAGATTCGCCTGGGGATCTCGACCGACACCTACGACGCCGCCGGCGTGGTGGTCTCCGAGGCGGCGGTGGCGGTCGACGACCAGCAGATCGAGCTCGCGCTACGGGCCTTCGAAGGAAGCTACGAGCAGCTGCCGCCAGCATACAGCGCCAAGAAGATCGGCGGCAGGAAGTACTACGAGCTGGCCCGCCGCGGCGAACCGGTGCCTCAAGAGCCAACCACGGTCGAGATCTACGAGCTCCGTTCCACCGGCCCGCTCCAAGGCGATCGCTTCGGATTTCGGCTCGCCTGTTCGTCTGGCACCTACGCCCGAGCCGTCGCCCACGACCTCGGGCAACGCCTCGGCTGTGGCGCCCATCTGTGCCAACTCACCCGGACCCGGATCGGTGGCTTCGCTCTCGAAGCGGCGGTCCCGGCGAACAACCTGACGGCTTCGGCCGCAGGCCCAGCGGCCGGAGGACCGGCGGCGGCCGGAGATCCAAGTGCTCTCGGGTCGGCGTGGATCCCGTTCGACGCCATCCCCCTGCCTTTCTCCGAGGTGCTGCTCGACGCCCTGCAGGAACGCCGGGTCCAGAACGGTCAGACCGTCCTGGCGCCCGGGCTCGAGGCAGAAGAAGGAGATTGGCTCAAGATGACGAATCCTCGAGGTCAGTTCATCGCCGTGGGCACGGTGGTCGAATGCCTCGGCGCGCAGCGCCTGGGAGTGATCCAGCCGCGCATTGTCTTCCCTTGATCCAAGCAGCGCGTGGCAAAACCATCTCAGGGGTTTCAGCACCGACTGTTCTTCACAGCTGTGCTACTATCGGCCCGAGAAAAAAAGGCGAGAAGGAGTGTATTTTGCCTCAAACCACCATCACCCGAGAGCAGATCGTCGCCGAGTACCGGACGCACGATCGCGACAGCGGATCCCCTGAGGTCCAGGTCGCCCTGCTCACCCATCGCATCAACGACCTCACCGAGCACTTCAAGGTCCACAAGAAGGACCACCATGGCCGCCGCGGCCTGCTCAAGATGGTCGGGCGCCGCCGGCGGCTGCTCGACTATCTGAGGTCTCAGAGCTTCGACCGCTACCGCACGACGATTGAGCGCCTGGGCATCCGCAAGTAGCCGACGCCCGTTTCGGCTAACCCCCTACCCGCTCACGTGTCGCCCAGACAACGGGCCCCTCGATAGCGGCTTCGCGCCGCGGCCACTGGCCGCGAGCCGCGACTTGTGCTGCACGTTCGGGGCCGCAACCTCCAGACCTAGGAAAAGTACGCAATGAGCCATAGAAGAGAAGTGTCCATCGGCCGCGGAACTCTGATCATCGAGACCGGCAAGCTCGCGAAGCAGGCAGACGGCGCCTGCACCATCCGTTACGGCGACACCCTGGTGCTGACCACGGCGTGCATGGCCCGCGGCGGCGCGCCCCGCAGTTTCCTGCCCCTCACGGTCGACTACCGCGAGTACGCGTTCGCGGCAGGCCGCATTCCGGGCGGGTTCTTCAAGCGCGAGGGCCGGCCTACCGAGAAGGAGATCATCACCGCCCGGCTCACCGATCGGCCGCTGCGTCCCTTGTTTCCCAAGGGATACTTCCACGAGACCCAGATCATCACCTCGGTGCTCTCCGCTGACCAGGAACACGATCCAGACATCCTGGCGATCAACGGCGCCTCGACCGCATTGGCGCTATCGCCGATCCCGTTCTACCACCCGGTGGGCGCGGTGCGAGTCGGGCTGGTCGAGGGCGAGATGATCTTCAACCCGCCGAACAGCGAGCGCGACGTCTCCGATCTTGATCTGGTCGTCGTCGGCACCGAGGAAGCCGTCGTAATGGTCGAGGCCGCAGCCAACCAGCTGCCCGAGCAAGTCGTCCTCGACTGCATCTTCGCCGCCCACGCGGAGTTGCAGAAGATCATCAGGGCTCAGCACGAGCTGTTCCGGGAAATGCGCCTCGAGAAGCCCGATTGGGAGTCCGCACCGCCTTACCCGGATGACCTCTACGCGGAGGTCCGCGCCTCCGCCTGGGAGCCGCTCAAGGCCGCGCTCCACACCCCCGGCAAGTTCGAGCGCAAGAGCCGGGTCGGTGCGGTCGTGGGCGACCACCTCGAGCGTCTCGCCGGCGCCAACGACGAACGCCGCGAACAGGTCAAGAAGATCTTCGATGAGCTGGAGGACGCCTGTCTACGCGAGGCGGTACTGGATGCGGGAATCCGCTTCGATGGCCGCCGCCACGACCAAGTCCGCGACCTCGAGATGGAGGTCGGGCTGCTGCCGCGGGTCCACGGTTCGGCGCTGTTCCAGCGCGGCGAGACCCAAGCGCTGGCGTCGGTGACCCTAGGCACCCGCCGCGACGCCCAGATCGTCGAAGAGTACGAGGGCGAGTCACTGCAGAAGTTCATCCTCCATTACAACTTCCCGCCGTTCTCGGTCGGCGAAGTCAAGTTCCTTCGGGGCTCGAGCCGACGCGAGATCGGCCACGGCGTGCTGGCGCGCCGAGCGCTGGTGCCGGTGCTGCCGAGCGAAGAGGACTTCCCGTACACGGTCCGGGTGGTTTCCGACATTCTGGAGTCCAACGGATCTTCGTCGATGGCAACGGTGTGCGGCGGCTCGCTCGCCCTGTTCGACGCCGGGGTGCCGATGCTGGCTCCGGTCGCCGGCGTGGCGATGGGCCTGATCAAGGATCACGACCGCTTCGTCGTGCTCACCGACATTGCCGGCCAGGAGGACCACCACGGCGACATGGACTTCAAGGTCGCGGGCACCGAGTCCGGGATCACCGCCCTGCAGATGGACATCAAGATCGGGGGAGTCACCCGGGACGTGATGGGTCAGGCACTCGCTCAAGCGAAGGACGGCCGTCTGCACATCCTCGGTCACATGCAGCGAATGCTGGAAACACCACGCGCCGAGATCTCGCGCCATGCACCGCGCATGCACACCTTGATGATTCCGCGCGACAAGATCCGCGACGTCATCGGACCGGGAGGCAAGACCATCCGGGCGATCACCGAGGAGACTGGCTGCCAAATCGAGATCGCCGACGACGGCAAGGTGACGATCGCCTCTCCCGACGCCACCGCGGCGCTCGCCGCGATCGCGATGGTCCAACGTCTCACCGAGGTTCCCGAGGTCGGACGCATCTATACCGGCCAGGTGCGCCGAGTCGAAGCCTACGGTTGTTTCGTCGAGGTCCTCCCAGGCACCGACGGCCTGGTCCACATCAGCGAGCTCGCTCCCTACCGTGTGGAAGAGATCTCGGAGCTGGTGCAGGAAGGCGACGAGATGACGGTCAAGGTGATCGACATCGACCCCAGCGGCAAGGTCCGCCTCTCACGCAAAGCCGTCATCATGGAGGCGCCCGACTACGATCCCGCCAAGTACGAGGGCATGGGTTCGCCAGCGCCGGCCGGCCGTGACGGCGGCGGCTTTGGCGATCGGCGCGAGAGCCGCGACGACCGGTCTCGTGGACGGCGACCTCCTCCGCGCGGTGGCCGCCCCCCCCGCGGACGATAACGGTCCTAGGAGCCTAAGTGTATTTCTCGCATGGAGCTGCCCGCAGGAGGTTGGAAGCCATCTCAGTGGCGACAGGTTTTTTGCTATGATCGGTTCAGAGACCCGGTATAGATAGTAATCCTGGCGGAAAAATGACCCCGAATCTCTACACGACGAATCAGTTGGCGAAGCTCTTCGGGGTCGTTCCGACAACGGTCATCGACTGGATCGAGGCCGGGAAGCTCGGCGCCTTCAAAACCCTGGGGGGCCACCGGCGAATCACCCATGCAGCGGTCCTGGACTTTCTCCGGGAGAACCGCCTCCCCAGCCCGCCGGCCTTCGATGAGGTGACCCCCAAGATCGTCGTCCTCGACGACGAGCCGGAGGTCTTGTCGCTGTTCGGCAAGATCCTCCAACAAGGCCTCCCGGGGGTGATGACACTGCTGGTCGACCACCCGGTCACGGCACTCACCACGATCGGCGCCGAACGACCGCAGCTGGTTGTGTTCGACATCTACATGCCGGACATGGATGGCTTCGAGTTTTGCCGCCAGCTGCGCAAACAAGCCAGCCACGACATGCGCCTGCTGGCGGTGAGCGGCGATCCTTCACCGGAAACCGTCGAGCGAATCCTGGCACTCGGCGCCGACCGCTTCATCGCCAAGACCGACGCCCCCATGACCCTCGTCGCCGCCTGCCGCGAACTGCTCGAGCCACCGAAAGGGCGGGCGCGAGCGCGAGCCTGAGGCCGGCGCAGGGCCGTCGGGTCAAGGGCCGCCGGGTCATGGGCCGTCGGGTCAAGGGCAGCCGAGTAGCTGACCGCCACGTGGTGACGGCTCCTTGCCATCGCTTCGGAGACGACTGTGAGCACCGAGACGATCCTGATCGTCGACGATGAGGAAGCCCTCCGCGAGCTCTTGCTCGCCCAACTTGGGTTCAAGGGATTCCGCTGCCTGGGCGCGAGCTCGGTGACCGAGGCGCTGGCGATCGCCAACCGCGAGCCCGAGCCGGCGGTCGTGCTATCCGACCTCAACATGCCCGGACTCAGCGGAGTCGATCTGCTCGAGCGCCTGCTCGTGGAGCGTCCTAATTGCCAGGTGATCATGCTCACCGGCCGGGGCGACTACGACACCGTCCGTCGCTGCCTGCGCGCCGGCGCCTACGATTACCTGGTAAAGCCCTACCAGCTCGACGAGCTGACGCAGACCGTGGAGCGTGCGCTCGATCGGCGGCGGCTGATCCTGGAGGTCCAGACGCACCAGCGCGACCTCGAGCGACGAGTCGAGGAGAAGACCCGTGAAGTCTTGGAGACTCGTGATATCGCGTTCTTCGCGGTCGCCAAACTCGCCGAGTGTCGCGACGACACCACCGGCTACCATCTCGAGCGCATCCAGTGGTATTCGCTGACCCTCGCCAGGCAGTTGCGCTCGAGCGAGTACGGTGTGCTGATGACCGAGGAGTTCTGCGCTCACCTCTTCAAGTCCAGCCCGCTCCACGACATCGGCAAGGTGGCGATTCCCGACCGCATCCTGCTCAAGCCAGACCGGCTGCTTCCCGAGGAGTGGGAGATCATGAAGACCCACACCACACGCGGCGGCGACACCTTGCGCGAGGTGATCGAGCGCCAACAATCGTCCGCGGGCGCACTGTTCCTCCGCGCCGCGATGGAGATCGCCTACGACCACCACGAGCGCTGGGACGGCCGCGGCTATCCGGCCGCCAAGTCCGGCCGGGAGATCTCGCTGGGGGCACGCATCGTGGCAATCGCCGATGCCTACGACGCCATCACGTCGGTACGGCCCTACGAAGGCGCCTGTCCCCACGACCAAGCGGTCGAACGGATCGTCCGTGATCGCGGCAGCCATTTCGATCCGGTGATCCTCGACGGCTTCGTCGCCTGTGAATCCCAGTTTGCCCTGATCCAGAACCAGATGAGCGCCCGAGCTGGACTCGATTCCCAAACGCTCGAGCCGATTCCCCCGCCCGCCGGCTGAGCGCCTATCGCTTCGACGTCCGGGCCGGCGCGCCCGGATCACTAGCGACCGAATTGCTCGCGGCCTCGGCATCCCGGGCTTGGGCATGACGGGCGCTGTCGTAGACCTCGCGCCACCCGACCCCCGACTCCTTGGCCAGGCGCCGGCAGTCCTCGTACTCGGGCGCGCGCACGTAGACTTCCCCCTCCAGCCTGCCGACCTTGACCCGGACGTCGCCGAACGGGGTCACAACCGAGCTCCAACTACGCTCCGCCTCCCGCCGAGCGGCACGTTCCAGCCGGCAGCCCAAGCTCCCCGATTCACGCATCAACAACCGCGCGAGGCTTTCCTGGTCGCCATCGCGAGCGAGGACCGTGATCAAGGTTCCCGGACGGTTCTTCTTCATCTGGACCGCCGTGAAGTAGACGTCGAGGGCCCCGGCCTCGAGCACGCGCTCGAGCACGAAGCCCAGACTTTCGGCGCTGGCATCGTCGACCTGGGTCTCG
>JAQBHE010000711.1:0-9150 GCA_032128015.1 Holophagae bacterium | reverse complement strand
CGCTTTGCCGGTCGCCTCGCGTCGGACCCGCTCGGCGCGATCACCCACGGCGAGCTGCCGCTGATCGACGGAAGTGCCTCCAACGCGAGTGAACGCTATGGCGACTACAGCTCGCTGAGCATCGACCCGGTCGATGATTGCACTTTCTGGTTTACCGGGCAGTTCAGTCCCGCGAGCCGCTGGGCCACGCGCGTCGGCGCGTTCAGTTTCACCGAGTGCGGCACCACCGATCAGTTCAACCTCGGCGCGTGCCAGGCGTTCTGCGAGAGTCTTCGCGACACATGTCCCGCCTTGCCGGGTATGGAAGCGGTTTGCTCCCCGCTGTTCGAGAGCTGCCAGCAGCTCTGCACCGACTCGGCGGAGCGTTAGCCGCGACACATGCCAGATCCGGGGAGCAGAAACGGACCGCTTGCCGCGGCCACGGCGGTCGCCCTCCTGTCCTTCTTGCTGCCTGGGTGCACTACCTTGCTGAGCGCACAGACGCTCCGCCTGGTTGACGATGCGAGGAGCTTCGGCTGCCGGGAGGTTTCGGGCGACTACGTCGTGCTGCTCAAGGCCGGACTCGGGATCGTCACGCTGTCGACCAAGGAGCTCGCAGGCGGCGAACCGCTCGGCTCCTGGACGGGGAGCGAGCTGCGCTACTCGCTCCCCGGCCTTCGCATGCCGGAGATCGTGTTCACCACCGAGACCAGCGCCGCCGAGAGCCGGCCGATCTACGTCCGATTCGATCGCGGCGCCGATGTCGAAGGAAGGCTGGGCTGCATCGGTGTCGAGGGAGACGCTGTCGACGTTCTCGGTGTCGCCGAATCGGAGCGCACGGCCGTCGGCCTCTTCCTCGCTCTGCCCGAGGACGCGCTGGGCGGCGAAGCCCTCGAGCTCGCAGGCAGCGAGGCAGTCATTGAGATCAGCGGCGGTGGCCGGTCGCCAGCGTCGATGGTCGTCGAAGCAGAACGAATCACCTTTGACGCCGGCGAGGAGACCGTGCTCGGAGTGTTGTTGCTGCCCGGACAGCGCGCGGCAGTCATCGCCTCCCGCCCTGACGGCGGGCGGAGCTTCGCTGTCGGTCCCCTTGGTACGCCACTCGATCTTGAAGGCTTCGCTCGGCCCTGGGTGGTCAAGGTGTCAACCCGGGGCCAGCCGCCAGTCCAACGCTAGCGGGATCGTGGTTTCACCACTCCCCAGCGCGCGGCAGTGATGAGGCGCGGTCATACCACGATACCGCTAGCCGGTCACCCCGCCCAAGCGGCCGCGGACGCCCGCGTGCTCCTAGATTCACTAGGCCCGCGAAACTTGACTCATCTGTAAGGATCACCTCGGGCCTAGTGAATCTAGCGGTTGCGGCGCGTATAATAGGCGAATGGCCGATGACGTTGGCAAGGTGACCGAGCGCCTCAGAGGATCGCTGGAAGCTGCCGGCGAAACCGAGCTGGTCGAGCTCGTCATCGAGCTCGAGCCGCAAACAGCGGCATCCGAAGAGGGAGGCCCTCGAGAGCGGATCGCAGCGATGAAGCGTGCCTTCGAGCACCAAAGCGCGCCGGTCGTTCAGATCCTTCGCGATCAGGGTGCCGAGGTCAGGGATCTCGCTTGGATCAATCAGACGATCAGCGCGCGCGTTCCGAAGACCTCGATCGGCAGGCTCAGCGAGCTCGAGAGCGTCACGAGGATCGACTCGCCGCGCACCCTGGAGCGCGAACTCAGCAGTCGCTCCAGCGGCTAGCAGATATCTCGATCCTCTGGATCCGCGGCGCTAGATCGCGACCAGCCCGGCGCCCTGTACGTCGACGTCGAGACCGTCGATGGGACGGCAGCAAGCGACGAGCCGCTCTCGCACCTGGTCCGGCGAAAGCGAGCGATCCTGTGCCAGGAGGAGGGCCGCTAGACCGGCCACGTGCGGTGCCGCATAGCTGGTTCCGTGACCCCGGTCGGCGTAGCCTCCCCCTTGCCGCGCACTGAAGATCCCGTCTCCGAACTCGTCTCCGCCAGGAGCGACGAGGTGAGGCCTGTGGCGAGTATCGCCGGTCGGTCCGCGGCTGCTGTAGTCCTCCACCCGGGTTCCGTCGCGGTTCGTGGCGCCAACTACGATCACGCCTTCGGCATCCGCTGGTGACGTCAGGGTCTGTCCCTGTGGCCCGCGGTTGCCGGCACTCTTGGTGATCACCAGACCGAGAGCCCAGGCGTTATCGCAAGCGCGCGCCTCTCTCGAGCTGCCGTCTCGCGCCGCACCCGCTCCCCAAGAACAGTTCGCCACGTCGGCTCCGTCCTCCAGTGCTTTCTCGATGGCCAGCGTACCCTGGAAGTCAGTCGGCAACGCAGGACCCGTCGCAAAGAGCTTGTAGCTGAAGATTGCTACTCCGGGCGCTACACCCATGAACTCCACATCTTCGGATCCGATGATGCCCGCCACCGCGGTGCCATGAGCATCGGGCCTTCCGAAAGCCTCGTTCGTGTGGTTGTGCATGTGGCGCACGCGACCGCCAAAAGCCGGGTGATCAAGCTCGACCTCACCGTCGATGACCGCGACCGTGATTCCCGAGCCATCCACCTCGTTGGACAAGAGGAAGGCCCGGGCACCGACCAGCGGTCCGGTGTGGCTGATCTCCCGTCGCAAGACTCGAGGCAAATCGAGCCGCACCACATTCTCGTCAGCCGCTACCTCGCCCAGCCTTCCGGTGTCGGCGGCCGAGAGGATCGTCTCGTTGAGCCAGCAGTACGCGACCGCAGCAATCGGCGGCGTCTCGCCGGCCATTCCCTCGGGAGTACCCATCGACAAGGCTTCGCGAAGGCTTCTGGTTCGCTGCTGGAAGCTCGCCCGTGCCTCGCGAACCACCGCGTCACGAAGCGACACCGCCGGGCGCATGGTGCTGATCGCCGAAGCCCAATCGGCGGCACCGGCGATCGACTCGCGCGCAACAGCCGCACGGTCCATCAGATCCTCACCGCGCTTCACCTCGACCACCGTCGATTCAACCGTCGGAAGGGACTCCAGGCCCACCGCGCGAACCGCACTCCCCGCCAGCGAAACGCAGAGCTCATCTGTCGCCTTCGCCTCGAAGGCCTCGCCCATCCGGTTCCTTACTTCTTTGCGCGCCGCGTCAATCAGCTCCTGGGACATTCAGCACCTCCTCAGTCTTTCGAATTCTGCTCACCACTCTATGCCTCAGCGATGGACCGCGGTTCGCCAGTGCCCGCTCATCGCGATGATCGCGCAAACCGCCGCGATGATCGCTCGCCGTTCTCCGCCGTCGTCGGATCTCGCCTCCTGAAGCCGGTCCTTGAACTGATCCCCAATCCGGCGGCTTGGCGGAGCTGTAGGCGAATTTGGTCGAGTTCACCATGCCGCCTGATCGGGCTCGGAACAGCGGCTTCAATTCCCGCGGATCTTGCCTCTCGGCGAAGGTTGGACCCCGCACCACGGCGGCGAAATGGCCCTCCGAAGCGGCAGGCGGACGACCGGGAAGGCGACATCCACGCACGACGTCCCGGCAGGGCCGGCTCGGAACACTCGAGGCCTGCGGGTGCCAACCAACTGAGCGACTGCGCGCCCTCGATACGCCGGATCAAGCCGGGGGAAGGGGGAGGAGATGGCGGTAGTGAGGGTGCGGCAGATCTGAGACCTGTGATCGATCTTTGTGGGTCCTCAACTTGCGCTCGGAGTGGCACGCCGACGCGCTCGTCACTCCGCGCGCAACACCCGCATGGGGTCGGTCTTGGTCGACCGTCGCGCGGGCACCAGCGACGCCAGCAACGCGACCGCCAGCAAGAGCACGGCGACCGTCACGAAGGTGGCGGGATCGAGAGGCTCCACCTCGAACAACAAGCCGGCGAGGAACCGAGTGAGCGCCGCCGCGGCCGCCCCGCCGATTGCGAGACCCACCAGCGCCAACCCTCCAGCGTCCCAGAGCACCAACCGCAACAAGCGCCGGCGGTCAGCACCGAGGGCGGCGCGGATGCCGAGCTCGCGCTGGCGCGCGCTCACCGAGAACGCCAACACCGCCGCGACGCCGACCGCAGCGACAATCAACGCCAGCACCGCGAAGGCGCCGAACAGAGTGGCGTTGAGGCGCTGGGGCGCCGTGCTCTCGGCACGCGCCTCGGCAAGAGTACGGATGTGCTCGACCGGTCGCTCCGGGTCGAGGGCGCGAATCGCCTCGACCACCTGCGGGGTCATCGGCGTCGGATCGCCGGCAGTGCGCACCAACACCGTGGTCGCCGAGAACGACTGCGCCTCGGGCAGGAACAGCGCCGGCGCGCTGGCTTGGTCGACCGCCACCATCCGGGCGTCGGCGACCACTCCAATGACGGTCTGGGGGTCGGAGAACGGGCCCCCGAAGCTGTACGAGATAGTTCGTCCAAGCGGATCGCGGTCGCCGAAGTAGCGCTCGACGAGAGTCTGGTTGACGACCGCCACCCGTGGCGCGCCGTCTCGATCCCGGTCGTCGAAGCCGCGACCGCGAAGCAGCGGCATGCCGAGGGTGTCGAAGTAGCCCGCCGAGACCGCTTCGAGGGTCACCGGCGTCGGCACCGGCCGGATGTCTTCGGATTCTCCCTCGACCTTGAGCATGATCGGGAACGAGCGCGAACCGCCGAGCGGAGCGGTCTGCGCCATCGCCACCGAATCAACACCGGGGAAGGCGCCCACTTTCTCGCGCACCTGATCGGAGAACGCCGCCTGCTCTTCTCGCGATGTCGGACCGAACTTCGGGGTCTCGAGACTGAGCACCGACTCGAGCTCGAAGCCCGGGTCGACCGCGTGCAGGTTCGAGAGGGTGCGCAGCAGCAGGCCAGCGCCCACCAGGAGCACGAACGACACCGCGAGCTGGGCGACCACCAATGCCCGCTGGATAAGCCGGCGCCGACCCCCGAGGGTGGCCTTGCCGCCACCAGAGGCGAGGGCCGAAGCGAGTCGGCCCTCGGGCACGATCCCGGGAGCGAGCGAGAATCCGAGCGCGACTGTCACCGCCACCGCGACGGTGAAGAAGAGCACCTGCGCGTCGACGCCGATCTCGCCGACTCGAGTGGTGAAACGGGCGGTATAGGCGGTGAGCGCATCGCTCAAGCTGTAGGCCAAGACCAGTCCGAACGACGCGCCGAGCGCTGACAGCACCAGGCTCTCGGCGAACAGCAAGCCGCGCAGACGTGACGCCGGCGCACCGAGCGCAGAGCGCAAGGCCAGCTCGCGTTCGCGCCGCACCCGCCGCGCCAGGGTCAGGTTGGCGACGTTGAAGCACGCGATCGCGAGCACGAACGTGGCGGTGGCGAGCAGGATCAGCAACGTCGGCCGGGCCCGGCGGACCAGCTCTTCCTTCCACGGCGTGATCGCGATGCCGAACCCGGAGGCTTCGGGATACGAGTCGGGGTATTCCTGGTGGAGGCGGCCGGCGACCTGCTCGAGCTCGAGCCGCGCCTGGTCGACGGTCACCCCGGGTGCCAAGCGAGCGAAGACGTCGGTCATCCTGTGGGTGCGATCCTCCTCCATCGAGGCGCCCGAGTAGTGGTCGTTGGTCGCATAGTTGGCGTAGAAATCCTGGCGCCGCTGGGTGGCATAGTGCGACCCCGGCTCGAGTACGCCGACGATGGTGGCGGTGCGAGCGGTCAGGTCGAGCGCCTGGCCGACCACCGCCGGATCGCCTGCGAACACCCGCTGCCAGTACTCGTGGGTGAGCACGACCACGGGCTGGGCGCCGCGCTCGCGGTCTGCCGGCTCCAGGGTGCGTCCGAGCTGCGGCCGCATCCCGAGAACCTCGAAGAAGTTCCCGGTCACCAGGCCGCCGACCGCGCGATGGGGGTCGCCGCGGCCGAGGACGTTGAACGTCCAATCCCCGAACTCGACGACCTGGTCGAGGCTCTTGGCCTGCTCGCGGTAGTCGGCGACCTCGACGAACGAGAAGTTGATGTTCTCGGAGCCGCGGTTCTCGACCGGCTGCTCGAGGTAGACGATGCGATCGGCCTCCGGGTACGGCAACGGCCGGAGCAAGACACCGTTGACCAGCGAGAAGATCGCGGTGTTGGCGCCGATCCCGAGTCCGAGGGTCAGCACGAACGCGATCAGGAAGCCCGGTTCGCGCAGGAGTCCGCGAAGGATCGAAACACTGGAGCGTAGGGCGTTCATGGTTGGGGCCTCATCCGGGATGATCTCTTGGCAGCGTTCTTGGGAGGTGGTGAAAGCTTCGAAGATGATAGACGCAGGCAGCTCGCCAAGGTTGCCCTGGGGCTCGCACAGCCGTTTCCCTTCTGGGGGTAGCGGCCGAGCTCGGGCGGCCGAGTGAGGAGTTGGTGGGGCGTACGCCTGTTGCTGGAAACAGATCGTGACGCCGGAGGGGCGTGGATGTTCCTTTTTCGTTCGTTCGGGCTCCTTGGGGATCGCCAGCCGCCTCGCTCGTTCGTCGGCCGCCCAAGCGCGGCCGCTACGTTCGGAAGGTTGCCACGCCTCGGGTTGTGCCAGAATCCCTCGGACGACACACGAATTCGAGGCCAGACATGCCGCTCTACGAATACCACTGCCGCTCCTGCGACCAGCGGGTCGAGATGCTGGTACCGATGTCGGCCACCACCCGCACACTTCGCTGCCCGGAGTGCGGCGAGCGCGCGCTCGACAAGCTGCTGTCTACGTTCGCCGCCGCGGTGGGCTCTGCTTCGGTGGGCGAGCCCTGTGCGGCGCCTGGGTGCCCGCGGGCCAGCGGCTTCTCCTGAGCGAGCTGAGGAAAAGCGGCGGTCGGCCGCTCAGAGTCTCCCAAGCGGCAGTCCGCCGCGCTCAGTGACCCGAAGCGGCGAGCTTCTCGCCGCGCTGCAACGCCGTCCCGGCTTCGGCCGCCTGACCTCGCCGGTTCAGAAGATCGGCTAGGACGAACCACCCCAGCGGATCTTGGTCGTCGAGGGCGAGCCCGGCGCGGGTGAGCTCCTCGGCTCGTCCGAGGTCTGCGCCACGGTCCATCAAGGCCTTGGCGAGGAAGAAGCGGCTGCGGCCGTGGTCGGACTTGGCCGCGACCGCGCGCTCGAGCATGTCGAGCTCGCCCTTGGGGTCGCCGAGCCGGGCGAACAGTCGAGCCAAGTTGAACAGCGCTTCCGCATGGCGCGGCGCCTTGTCGATCGCAAGCTGATACTCGACCCGCGCGCGCTCGAGGTCGCCGACCTCCTCGGCGAGCACGGCGAGGTTGAAGTGAGGTTGCGACAACCGCTCGTTGTCGCGCAGCGCTTGCTCGAAGCTGCGTTTCGCCGCCGCGGTTTCCCCCAACAGGGCCTGCACTTCGCCGAGTCGGTTCGACAGCATCGCCACCGCGCCCGGAAGCGCGGCGGCCTGCAACGTGACCTTCGCCGCTTCCAGGTTCCCGCGCTCGACCTGGATGTCGGCAATCGCCAGGGTTGCCTTCGAATCCTGGCCGGCGACCCGCAGCAGGCGCTCGAAGCCAACCAACGCCTCGTCGGCTCGCCCCTGGCGCAGCCGAGCACTGGCGAGCCCGAATAGCGACGGCTTGTTGCGATCGTCGAGCGCGAGGGCGCGCTCGAAGTGTCGCTCGGCGTCGGTGAGATCGCCGGCGTGCAGGGCGACGTTGCCCAGAAGCTGGTGGGCATCGAGCAGGCCGGGGTCCGCGGCCAGGGCCTCGGTCAACGACGCCGCTGCCGCCGCCTCGTCGCCGGCGCTGACCTGGCTCTGAGCCTTCATGATCAGCCGATGGAGCCCGACCTTGTCCTTGGGATCGGCGCGCGCAACCGCCGGGTCGTAGTCGCTGGCGGCCTCGCCGCGGCCCGCAAGGTAACCGAGCGCCCGTAGCTGGGCGAGCTCTTGCTCGTCGAGGTCGGGGACGGTCGAGGACGCCGCCCCCTCCGCCAACCGGTCGGCGAGCCCGCGCAACGTCCGCGCCAGCGGCCGACCGACCTCGGGACGACCGGCGAACAGGTTGTCGCGTTCTCCTGGATCCACCGTCAGGTCGTACAGCTCGGCGGTCGGCGCCTCGATGTACTTGAAGGTCGCGGTCCGGAGCGCGCGCAGCGGCGCCCAGCCGTAGTGATAGAGCGGGTAGAAGGTCTCGGAGTACGCGCCGGCCTGCGGGTCGTCGCCGGCGGCTGCCGATTCCCCTGCGATCTCGCCCAGCAGGCTCCTTCCCTGGACGCCGGAAGGCAGCGGCCGACCGGTGAGATCGAGGATCGTCGGCACCAGGTCGACGTGACTCACCGGCACGGTGACCTCGGTGACCTCGCGCAACCCGGGGGCGCGCACGATCAACGGCACGTGAACCGTGCTGTCGTAGACGAAGTAGCCATGAAACGCCTCGCCGTGGTCGCCCAGACCCTCGCCGTGGTCGGCGGTGACCACCACCAGCGAGCGCTCGAACAATTGATGAACCTCGAGTGCGGCGCGCAGCTCGCCCACCAGCGAGTCGACATACGCCACTTCACCGTCGTAGGGACGTCCGGGGTAGCGCGACCGGTAAGGTTCTGGAGGAGTGTAGGGGTCGTGGGCGTCGTACAAGTGGACCCACAGAAACAGAGGTCGCGCCGAGCGCTCGCCGTCCGCCTGCCGCTCCGCGAGCCACGCCCGAACCGCCCCGAGCGTTTCCGACCCCGGTCGCTGCACCGAACCGAGATTGGCGTCCTCGAACGCCGCGAGGTCGAAATCGTCGAAATAGTGGTCGAAGCCGCGGCCGATGCCCCAGCGCGAGTCGAGGACGAACGAGCTGACGAATCCAGCGGTCTCGACGCCGGCGCTGCGAAGACGCTCGGCCAGGGTCGGCGTACCTTCGCCCAGGTAGTAGCCGACGTTCTCGCGCACCCCATGAAACGGCGGGTAGGTGCCGGTGAGGATCGAGCTGTGGGCCGGGAACGTGAACGGCACCGTCGACGAGGCTTGGGTGAAACGGACGCCTTCGCGAGCCAGGCGGTCGAGGTGCGGCGTCTGGACGCTCGAGCCATAGCACGACAGTCGATCGGCGCGCACCGTGTCGAGGGTGATCAACACGACGTTGAGTTGCTCCGGCGCCACCTTGCCGGCCCATGCCAAACGCAGCCGACCGCGGTCGGCGCCGGAATCACGTGCGGTCACTCCAGGCCGGCCGCAGCCCCCGGCCGCGATCGCGACCACCGCGACGACCACAGCCACGACAACCGCCAGCCTCAGCCGGCTAACCGTGCCGCGTCCGATTCGCCGAGGGCTAC
>JAQBHE010000710.1:0-27959 GCA_032128015.1 Holophagae bacterium | reverse complement strand
TCTCGTCGAGGGCCGGCGGGACGAGGTGATGTACCACGTCGGTCGCCCCGGCCACGACGCGGTGATGAAGCGGGTGCTCCAGGCCTGGGGCATCGACGGCCACAACAGCCACACCAACGTCTGCTCGAGCGCCGCCCGGGTCGGCTACACCGTGGTCTGCGGCATCGACCGGCCGTCGCCCGACTTCGCGCGCGCCAAGACCATCCTGCTGCTGTCGGCCCACCTCGAGTCGGGTCACTACTTCAACCCCCACGCCCAGCGGATCATCGAGGGCCAGCAGCGCGGCGCGCGTCTGATCGTGATGGACCCGAGACTCTCGAACACCGCCGCCAAGGCCGATTTGTGGCTCCCGACCTGGCCGGGGTCCGAGGCGACGGTGCTGCTCGCGATCGCTGGCGATCTGCTGCGCCACGGCGAGCTCGATCGTGAGCTGCTCTTGGACTACAGCAACTGGGCCGACACCCTCGAGCACCTGCGTCCAGGAACCGCCCCCGACTTCGACGCCTTCCTCGCGGCGTTCTCCGAGCACCTCGAGCCGTTCACCTTCGAGCGCGCGGCGGAGGAGAGCGGTGTTGCGGTCGAGAAGCTCGAGCGCGCGTCGGAGTGGATCGGCGAGGGACGACATGGCCTTGCGAGCCATGTCTGGCGTGGTCCGGCGACTGGCAACCTCGGCGGCTGGCAGATCGCCCGTGCTCTCCAGTTGCTCAACGTCATCACCGGCTCGGTGGGCACCGAAGGCGGCACTTCCCCCAACGCCTGGAACAAATTCGTGCCCAAGGCGCACATCAACCCCGGTCCCCAGGACGTGTGGAGCGAGCTTCTGTACCCACGCGACTACCCGCTCTCGTACCACGAGCAGAGCCCGCTGCTGCCCTACCTCGCCACGGCCGAGCAGCGCGTCGACGTGTACTTCACCCGGGTGTTCAACCCGGTATGGACGTTTCCCGATGGCACCGCCTGGATCGAGTTTCTGTGCGACGAAAGCCGGCTCGGTCTCCACGCGGCACTCACCCCGACCTGGAACGAGACTGCGCGCTACGCCGACTTCGTGCTGCCGATGGGGCTCGCGCCCGAGCGCCACGACCTGATGAGTCAGGAGACCCATGCCGGCGCCTGGATCGGCTTCCGCCAACCGATCCAACGCGTGCTCCGCGAGCGCGACGGTCAGCCGGTGAAGTTCACCTGGGAGGCCAACCCCGGCGAGGTGTGGGAGGAACAGGAACTGTTCATCGAGCTCAGCTGGCGAATCGATCCCGAGGGCGAGCTCGGAGTGCGTCGCCATTTCGAATCGCCGTACCGTCCTGGCGAGAAGGTGACGATCGACGAGCACTATCGTTGGATCTTCGAGAACTCGGTGCCTGGGCTTCCTGAAGCAGCGGCGAAGAAGCGGCTCACCCCGCTCGAGTACATGCGCAAGTACGGCGCCTTCGAGGTCACGAACAAGGTCTACGGTGTCCACGAGGAGCGCCGAGAGCGCGGCGAGAAGCCGTTTCCGACCCCCAGCGGCAAGCTCGAGATCTACTCGTCGACCCTCGCCGAGTGGGGCTGGCCGGAGTACGCGATGCCGGGGACGATCGAAAGCCACGTCGCCAAGTCCCGGCTTGCCGAAGGCGAGATGGTGCTGCTGCCGACGTTTCGGCTGCCGACCCTGATCCACTCGCGGTCCGCCAACTCCGAGTGGCTTTATGAGATCAGCCACAAGAATCCGCTGTGGGTCCACCCCGGCGACGCCAAGAGGATCGGGGTGACGGAGAAGGACCTGGTGCGGGTGTCAACCGAGATCGGTTACTTCGTGCTCCGACCGTTCCTCACCGAAGCCCTGGTGCCGGGAGTGGTCGCCTGCAGCCACCACCTCGGACGCTGGCACCGAGCCCAGGACGAGCAGGGAACCTCGCGCTGGGCGAGCTCGCTGGTCGACCTCAAGGTCGACGGCGATCGTTGGAAGTGGCGGCGGCTCGACGACCCAGGCAAGGCTGACAAGACCGGCGGCAACGGTCGCTGGTGGCGCGAGAGCGGGGTCCACCAGAACATCACGTTCCCGGTGCACCCGGATCCGATCAGCGGTATGCACTGCTGGCACCAGGTGGTGCGGGTCACCAAAGCCGAGCCCGGCGACCGCTTTGGCGACATCGAGGTCGACCGTGGGAAAGCACGCGCGGTGTACCAGCATTGGCGACAGATGACACGGCCACCGAAAGGCAAGCTGCGGCGTCCGCTGTGGTTCGCGCGCGCGGTGAGGCCGGCGGATTCGGCGTACGTGCTGCCTCCCCCGTAACGTTGCCCGTAGCCCAGGCGGTCCGGCCTACGGCCTCCGAACGTATCGTTCCGAATGTAGCAGCCGACTTCAGGCGGCCGACCGGCAGGTCGAGCCGTCGCGCTAGGAGCAATGGAGGCTACAAGTCGGAGAAGTAATCAGAGTCGATCTGCTTGACCTCATAGACCGACGCTTTCGTGACGCCTACACCGTAGTCGAACATGAGCTGGGCAAGCTGAGCGCCGTCGATGGCGATGATCTTCGAGTCGAGATTCGACACATACGCAAAAGCGTCAGTCGTGAAGGAAGACGTGGTGATGAAGATCCCCTTCTTGGCACGCTGCCCTTGCAGGGCGCCGGCGAACTTCTGAAGCTCCGGGCGTCCAACGCTCCCCTCCCAGCGCTTTGCCTGAAGGTAGATGATGTCCAAACCCAGGGGATCCTCCTTGATGATCCCGTCGATACCCTGATCGCCTGAACGCCCGAGCGCTTCGCCCGCGTCCTTCCGACTGCCGCCGTAGCCCATCCGCACGACGAGATCCACTACGACTCGTTCGAGGAAGTCAGGTGAGCTCTCCATGATTCGTTGCAGCAAGTCCGACTCGATCTGGCGCCGGACCTTCTGGTAGGCGTTCTCGAGTAGCTCCTCCGGAGTCTGAGCGTCGGAGGTTTCGTCGAGACCCTTTTCAGGTTCCTGTGAAGAACACCGCCGATTGCGGAATTCGCGGTAGTCAGCGAACTCGTTGAGCACACGAAGGTCCACCCGCTCCACGTGATCTCGCAGAACGTTCCGGCCTCGTTGGGTGATGATCGAGACGGCCCTGCGGGGAGACGACAGGAGGCCGGCCTGGGTGACGTGGCTCTTGGCCCACCCGACGCGGTTGTCGAAGAGCCTCGCGCCTCCGCTCGGCAGCATTTCTCGCCGCTCTTGCTCGGTCAGGCCGAAGCCGTCGGCAAGCTCGGTCACAAGGTCCCGGTTGACGTGCTCTTCGCCGTCGAGGTGCGCCGCGAGCAACGGTCGCATGATCGATTGAAAGTCCGGGATCGCCATCGGAAAACTAGGCCCAGCCCGCGATGGTCATTTGCCGCTCGCTCGGGTGTTGCGTGTCCTGGGGCGCCAGGCGCCCGGCCGTGTTCACGGCTCCTTGACCGTGAACACCTTGTAATAGCACCAGATGGTGAGACCCCAGACGAAGCTCATCGAGAGGATCAGGAAAACCCAGCCGAGTGTGGTCATCGTCGTTCTCCTCTCAGTCCACAGAAGGGGTTCGGTCGTCGATGTCGAGACCGGCATGGCGCCAGCGGCGTTCGCCGATCCGGGTGCAGATGAAGAGCAGAACGCCGGTCGCGACGATCAGCAAGATCGCTCCCTGGCGCAGCGGCTCGTCGAGCACCGACTGAATCCAGGCGCCGAGGTTCTGCCAACAAAACGCCGCGAAGATCAACAGGAGATACGTTGGCGTCACGTACTTCATGATTGGTTTGTAGAAGCCCGGGATCCGGATCTGGGCGCCGCGGTGGGCTTCTTCCCAGCCGCGGTCGATGCCGAACACCCAGCTGAAACAGACGATCTGGACCATCGCCAGGACGAAGATCAGGAAGGTCCCGACCCAGTCGTCGATCGTCGACCAGAACAGGCCGTCCTTGCTGTAGTACATCACCAGGAACGAACCGACGATGCAGATCGAGACCATCAGCGTGGTTGCTGCCTTGAGGGTCCATCCCAGCGACTCTTCGAAGACCGCCAGCGACGGCTGGTACATCGAGATCGAGCTGGTGATCGCGGCCAGGAACAGCATGAAGAAAAAGATCGCACCGAGGATGTTGCCGGCGCCCCCCATGTGCGCGAACACCACCGGCAGGGTGGTGAAACCAAGGCCGAAGGTGCCGCCCTGGACCGCGCCGATCATGTTCGCGGTACCGAGGAACACGAACGAGGCGGTGATGGTGATCAGGCCACCGAACCCGACCTCGAACAGCTCGTTGGTCGCCGAGGCGGTGAGGCCCGAGAGCACGACGTCGTCCTTCTTGCGCAGGTAGGAGGCGTAGTTGAGGATCACGCCGAAGCCGACCGACAGGCTGAAGAAAATCTGCCCCGCGGCGGCCAGCCAGGTCTGGGCGTTGGTCAACGCCGAGAAGTCTGGATTCCACATGTAGGCCAGGCCGTTGACGACATTCTGCTCGGGCACTGTCGGATCGGGGGTGCCGAGGGTGAGCACTCGGATCAGCACCACGAACGCGCAGACCGCCATCACCGGCATTGCGAAGCTGACGAACTTCTCGATCCCCTTCGAGATGCCCTTGAACACCAGCCAGATATTGATCGCGAAGGTGATCCCCCAGAACACCAGGGTGCCGATCGATCCGCCAGCGATCACGCCGTTGGCGCCGCGGCCGGTGAAGTCGCTATAGAACTGGGATGCGCGCGCAGTCTGCTCGGCCACCGGCGCCGCAGCATCGATGCCCATGCCGCCCTTCAAGAACTGCCAGAAGTACCCCAGACACCAGGCCTCGAGGTAGGTGTAGTAGAACGACACCGCGAGCGGGATCAAGACCCCGATCACGCCCATGTAGCGCCACTTGCGACCGCCGCCCATGACCCCGAGGATCGAGGGCGCCGAATGCAGACCCTTGCCGCCGCCGTAGCGTCCCATCGTCCACTCCGCCCAGCCGATCGGGATGCCGACTAAGAGCAGCGCGCAGAAGTAAGGAATCATGAACGCGCCGCCGCCGTTGGCTGCGGCCTGACCGGGGAAGCGCAAGAAGTTGCCGAGGCCCACCGCGGAGCCGGCAACCGCGAGCACGACCCCGACGCGGGTCCCCCATTGTTGGGTTGAAGATGTCTCGGACATTCGTCCTCCTCTCGCTAGATGGGGGCTCGGTGGAATGGATCGGGTCGAGGGAGACTAGCATCAGGTCTGCCCCAGGGGCGAACCTGTGGCGGACCGCGGTTGGTGGAGGTCTGCTGGCCGGCGTCGAGGTATTCTCGAAGCGAGGACGGGCTCGGTGTCGCGGAACCGAATCGCAGTTGTTTCGTCTGGCGCTGTTCGGGCTGTCGGCGCCTACGCGACTTTGGCCCTGCTGTTTCCCACGATGGCCACCGCCCACGACGATCTGCGCCAGCGCGTCGAGGCGTTGATCTCTGCGAGCGGAGCCGAAGTCGCGGTGGCGATGCGGACCCTCGACCGGCGCGACGAGCTGCTGATCGATGTCGAGAAGGTGTTCCACGCCGCGAGCACGATGAAGGTGGCGATCCTGGTCGAGCTCTACCGCCAGCAACGCAGCGGCGAGGCCTCGCTCGACGAGCCGCTGCCGGTCAAGAACCAGTTCGCCAGCATCGTCGACCGAAGCGCCTACTCGCTCGACCCGGCCGAGGACTCGGACTTGGACCTCTACCAGCGACTCGGTGGCCGGGCGAGCCTTCGCGAGCTCGCCGAGGCGATGATCACCAAGAGCAGCAATCTGGCCACCAACTTGTTGATCGAGCGCCTGGGCGTCGACTCGATTCGGCGCACGGTGGCGGCGCTCGGCGCTCAGGGTCTCGAGGTGGTTCGCGGAGTCGAGGACATCCTCGCCTTCCGTGCCGGCCGCTCCAACACCACGACCGCAGGCGCGCTGTTGGTGCTGTTCGAGCGTCTGGCGCGCGGCGAAGCGGTCGATCCCGAGGCGAGCCGGGAGATGGTCGAGGTGCTGTTGCGCCAAGTCCACCGCGGTGCGATCCCGGCAGGGCTGCCCCCTGGCACCCGGGTCGCCAACAAGACCGGCAACATCACCGGTATCCACCACGACGCGGCGATCGTCTATGCGGAGCGGCCGTTCGTGTTGGTGGTTCTGGTGCGAGGGATCGAGGACGAAGCCAGGAGCTCGTCGCTGATTGCGGCGATTGCGCACGAGGTGTTCGCCGCGACCCAGACGGCGCGCTGAACGCTGTTCCTACGAATGCGAAACGTACACGCATCGAAGTTCTTCTAACGTAGCGGCCGAGCTTGGGCGGCCGACGAACGAGCAACGTGGCTGGCGATCCCACCGCGCCCGAACGAGAAGAAAGGGTCACGCCCGCAGGGATGACATGGCCTATTCGCAGCCATGGCGTACGCCCGAACGACTCCTCATTCGGCCGCCCAAGCTCGGCCGCTACCCCCGGAGAAATGCGTCCTCGATGCTAGAGCGCGGCTGCTCGCAGCCCTAGAGTTGCGAGGTATCGGTCGGCAGCCCAAGCCGTAGCCGACCGAGGAGCTCCCAGGTCCGGGGCGCGACCATCTGGTGCTGGATCGCGACGTGGAGGTCGCGAAACACCCGCTGCAGAGGACTCTGGCGATAGACCGCGGTGCCGCCGGCGGCGTGGTACATCGCGTCGACCGCTCGCTTGGACTGCTCGGCGGCAAAGGTCGCCGCCTGGCGAAGACCGGCCTTGGTCGCCGCGGGGATCAGGTCGATCGGGTCACCCGCGACCGCGGACTCGGCGCCGGCGACCGCTCGCTCGACGAGCGCCCAGGCGGCGGCGATCCCTGCTTCGGCCTCGGCGGTCTGGTGCTGCACCGCTGGGCGCTCGGCGAGGGTGCGTCGCGAGCCGGCGTAGCTCTTGGACCGAGCGAGCTCGACGAGCTCGGCGACCGCCCGCCTCGCGAGTCCCAGGCACACCGCAGAGATCCCGAGAGCGAGCAGTCCGAAGCGTGGAAAGCGGTAGAGAGCGCCAGAGCAAGACGGCGCGCTCTCGCCGAACGAAACCCAGCGGCCCGCCGGCACTAGCGCGTCATCGACCGCGAAGTCGGTGCTGCCAGTGCCGCAGAGGCCGAAGGCGTTCCAGGTGTCGAGGAATCGCACCTGAGAGCTTTCGAGGAAGACGATTCGCGGCGCGACCCCGGGCTCAGCACCTGTCGTCTCGACTCGGCAGCCGGCGACGATCCACGCACAATGCTCGGTGCCGCTGCCCCACGGCCAGGCGCCCGAGACCCGGAGCGCCGCGCCTTCAGGTCGGGCGACCCCAATCGGCGCCGCGACGCCGCCGGTGATGGTCCGTGGGTCGGCGTAGATCGGTGCGGCGTGCTCCTCGGGAAGGAAAGCGGCGAGGGTCGAGGTGGTGGCGCCGATCATCGCGCACCACGCCGCCGAGGCTTCCCAGTAGGCGAGCTCCTCGAGGAGACGTAGCCCGTCGAGGACGGCGATCTCGAAACCGCCGTAGCGAGCGGGGAGCCAGATTCGGAACACGCCGGCATCGATGAGCGCGGAAACCGCTGCTGGCGGCAGCCGGCGCTCCTGCTCGATGTTGACGCAGAACTCTTCGAGCGCCGGCCCGAGCCCACGCGCGGTCGCGACGCCGGGGGGCTGCTGCGCTCAGTCCACGATCGCCTGGTTGGCCAGCACCTGGAAGTCCTGGCGGATGTTCAGGTGGTCGTACGGTCGCACCTGGGTCATCATGATTCCGATCAGTTCCTCTTGGGGGTCGACCCAGAAGTAGGTGCAGTAGGCGCCGCCCCAACCGAAGGTGCCCTCGGACGCCATCGAGGCCGCGGCGCCCCGATCGACCAGCACGCTGTAGCCGAGGCCAAAGCCGAACCCGGGGCCGCTGAGCCAGATCGGCAGGTCGCCGGTGTGATTCGCGGTCATCAGCTCGACCGTCTTGCGTCCGAGCAGTCGCACGCCGTCGAGCTCGCCGCCGTTGAGCATCATCTGCTGGAACCGGAAGTAGTCGCGCGCGGTCGAAACCAGGCCGCCCGCACCCATGAAATAGGTGTGCGGTTCATGGACGAAACGACTCTCGGCGCTCGCCGGGTCCTGGAGCTCGATCTTCTTCTTGTCGCCGCTGGGCTGATACTGGGCGGCAAAGCGAGACAGCTTGGACGACGGCAGGTAGAAGTGGGTGTCGGCCATGCCCAGCGGCTCGAAGATCCGCTTGCGAAAGTACTCGTCGAGGCTCAGGCCCGACATCACCTCGACCAGCCGTCCGACGACATCGGTGGCGCGCGAGTACTCCCAGCGCTCGCCGGGTTGGTAGTTCATCGGCACCGCTGCCAGCCGGGTCACGAAGTCGCCGATCGTCTCGTCTTCGCGTAGTCGCTTGCCGGCCTCTTCGTGCTCCTTCTTGTACGGTCCGAGATAGTTGTTGGCGAGGCCGGCGGTGTGGGTGAGCAGGTCGCGGACGGTGATCGGCCGCTTGGCCGGCACCAGGCGGTGGGTGCGCCCGCCGGACAGCTCCGCGGGTAGCGGCTCGCCGACCATCGGCTCGGCGTACTCGGGGAGCCACTTCGAGATCGGGTCGGTCAGCAAGAACCGTCCCTCTTCGAACAGCATCATCAGCGCCACCGAAGTGATCGGCTTGGTCATCGAGGCGATGCGGAACACCGTGTCGGTGGTCATCGGCTGTTGGTTCGCGACATCGCGCATGCCGCGAGCCTCGAAGTGGACGACCTGGCCGCGGCGAGCGACCATGGTCACCACCCCCGGCACCAAGCCTTGGTCGATGTAGCGCTGCATCGCTTCGCCGATGCGCAAAAGACGCGCCGACGACATGCCGACGCTCTCCGGTTTGGCGACCGCGGTCGCGGCGTCCCTGGCGGCCGGCTCGGCGGCCCAGGCTGGGGTGAGGGTGACAAGGGCGGCGGTCAGAGCTGCTGCGGCTAGGCCCGCGGCGGACAGAGCAAGCAGGCGCTCGCGCAAGATCATGGCGCTTCCTCCTTCGGAGAGATCGGTCTGGGTGGATCGGTCTGGGTTTCCTGTTTCAACTGTACCAGTGGATCGGATCGGGGGTAGTGGCCCGAGCCACTACCCGGATCGGTCGCCGAAGGTCGAACTGCCGCGCCTCTGGGCATGGCGGTCAAGCGCCCGGCCGGCTGCTGGCGGGTGGTAGGATGAAGCGGCGTCGAGGCTGAGATTCTGAGGCGAAATCCGAGCGCCGCGCCCGGAGGGAGATGATTCGCCGTGGCCCGGCTAGAGACCCGTCGCGTCCGTGACCGCCAGGAGGTGGCTGAACACTTCGACCGCCTGGCGCCTAGCTATCTCGACGCCCACGGTTCCGCGGCGAGTCTCCTCGCGTACCGGCTGGGAGTGATCCGCCGTCTGATCGCCGGCGCGCGTCGGGGGACGCTGCTCGAGATCGGCTGTGGTACGGCCATCCACCTCCTGCCGCTGGCCGGGGAATTCGCGCGGTCGGTGGGCACCGATCTGTCAGCCGAGATGATCCGCGCCGCCCGCCGCAGCTCCGAGGCCTCGCCCTGGGGCGACCGAATCGAGCTGCGGGTCGATCCGGCGGAGGAGCTGGCGACGGTCGCGGACGAGTCGGTGGACGTCGTGCTCTGCGTCGGCGCCCTCGAGCACATGCCCGAGCACCAGAGGTTGTCGCGCCGGGTGTACCAGGTGCTCGCCCCCGGCGGTAGGTTCGTCTGCCTCACTCCCAACGGCGGCTACGCTTGGTACCGGCACATCGCCCCGCGGCTCGGCTTCGACACTCGTCACTTGTCGAGCGACCGCTTCCTCACCGCCGGCGAGCTCGCGGGGCTGGTCGACGGCGCCGGCCTGATCCTCCGCCGGCTGGAGTCCTGGCGCTTCATCCCGAGGGGCGACCTGCCGCCGGTCTGGGGCTCGGTCCTGGCGGCGCTCGACCGGGTTGGAGCGCTGCTGAGAGTCGAAGCGCTGCGCGGCGGTCTGGCTATCGCGGCGGATCGGCCGCGATCGCGGTAGATCGGCCGCCTGACTGAGGAGCCCGCGCCCGTCCGCGCGGTCAGGTCGTGCCGGCCCCCGGAGGGCCCAATGGCCGGCGGTACGAGGCGGCGGCGTCGCCGTCCTCCCAGACTGTGACTTCGAGGGCGGTGACGTTGGGCGTTGCGGCCGGCGCCAGGCGGTCGCTCAGGATCTGTGCGAAGTTCTCGACGCTGGGGTTGAGGCCCGCGAACTCCGGCAGCTCGTTCAGGGTGTGATCGCGGTAGCGTCGGACCAACCCGTCGAGCAGCCGCCGGATCTCGGCGATGTCGAGGAGGAAGCCGTGGCGGTCGAGGCGCGGTCCCTCGTAGCGCACCTCGACCCGGAAGCGGTGGGAGTTGCGCTCGTTCTCGGTGCCGAAGTCGCCGCCGATGAGAAAGTGCCAGGCGACGAACTCGCGGTGCACCGTGACGCTGTAGCGCGGCTCCGCCGCGGCGAGCGGGTCGCTCATCTCGCCGCCGCCTCTGGCTCAGCGGTTTCCGCCCGTGCGGTCGGTGCCGCTGCGGCCGGCCCCAGCCGCGCCCGCAGTAGCTCGCGCAGCGGTCGCCAGCCGATCATCTGGACGCCGGTCCGCCGAAGGCGGCGGGCGACGTCGGGGTCGCCGAAAGTCTCGAAGTCCGCGACCCGCTGGGGCCAGTCAGCGGCGATGGCCCGCAGCTCGGGGGTGTCGTGGGCGGGGTGGGTGATCAGGTAGGTCAGCCCGGGCGGTAGCTCGTCGAACAGCTCCAGCGTCCAGGCCGGCCGGTCGTCCACCGGCACCGCCAGGGGCATCTCGCGGAGGTGGTCGAAGATTGGCAGCCCCCGCTCCTCCCAGCGAGCGATCGCCGTCGCCGACAGGATCTTCACCCACTGCGGCTGGCGGGTCAGCAGGACCGGCAGCCGCCGCCCCAATCCCAGCTCCGCATAGGGCGCCGTCAGCGCAGGGTGGAGCATCGCGAACATGTGGCCGTCGAGGTGGGTGAGGTCGAGGCCGGCGGCCTGGGCGCGGTCGACCTGGACGTTCATCTCGGCGACGGCGGCGGCGGTGAGGCGAGGGTGGTCGGGCGGCCAGCGGTCCTGGCTGCGGTAAAAGCCACCGTCGTCCTCGAGGAGGCCGCTGTCCGGGTCGCGGGTGGATAGCGGCCCCCAGCGATAGACATCCCACTCGCAGGTCAGGGTGAGGTGGACGCCGAGGTCGAGCTCGGCCCGCCCCCGGCAGCGGGCGGCGACGGCCCCGAACCAGGGGCACGGGACCATCACCGAGCCCGAGGAGAGGGCGCCGCCCTCGATGGCGTCGAAGAAGGCGGAGACGGTGGCTGCGCACATCCCGACATCGTCGGCGTGGACGACCACCACCCGATCGGCGGCGTTGAACCCCAGCTCGCGCAGCGCCGGGTTGCCGCTCAGCCGACCGCTCACTCGACCCTCGCCAGGGCGTAGACGGTGTCGGTGACCCGGCTCGCACGAAGCGGGAACTTCCCCTCGAGCGCCACCAGGTCGGCGTAGGACAGCTTCCACCGCGGGTCGTCCTCGACGGTGAAGTCCATGCCGCGCTGGTCGGTGAGGATCGAGCCGCCGGGCGCCAGGCAACCGAGGTAGTTGTCGAACATGCGGTAGAAATGGTACTTGCAGCAGGCGAAGCTCGCGAGGTTGTTGTCGACGACGAAAGAATAGCGGCGCCGGATCTTGCCCTGGAACTCGCGGCCGTACTTGCTCACCAGGTAGATCGTGTAGTTGGCGATTCCGAGGGAGTTGGCCAGCGCCCTCTCGGCCTCGTTGACCGTCAAGCCGTCGATTCGGCGCGCCCGTCCGGCGAACCGCCGCGCGAACCCGGAGTTGCCGACGCCGACATGGAGGAGGTTGCATCCGGCGACGCCCAGCCCCTCTAGCGCGTCCTCGATCCGCGCCTGGTCGACGGTGGTCTCGTCGCGAGTGTGGTCCACCCACAACGGGTCGTCGGTCGCCAGGCCAGGGTGGTCGAGCCTGCCGCACACCTCGGGGCAGCCTTCGTAGAGGCTCTTGCGGTGCCTGCGGGGGCGGCGGGGTTGAGGGGGCACGCCGGTCACACGCCGCCGCTGCGCTTGCGTGCCACCAGCAGCCGGTAGCGCACGTCGCTAGCGGCGTGGAGGCGCTCGAGGCCGATGCCGCCGAGGTAGGCCGAGATGATGGTGCGCACCGGTCGCAGCGGAAGAGCGCGGTGGAGGCGGGCGTAACGGGTTTCCAACCGGTCGAGGACGGCGGTCGGACGGGGTTGCATCCGCGCGCTGAGGTCCTCGTCGAGGATCAGCTCGAGACCGGCGCGGCCGAGGGCACGGCGGTAGTCGTCCTCGGTGGAGTAGCGGGCACAGCCCCAGTGTCGGCGCAGCAGCTCCGCCTCGTGCGGCCGCGCGCGGTCGAGGTCGCCGGTGGCCATGTCGTCGAGGATGAGCATCCTTCCGCCGGGGCGTAGCGCGGCGGCCAGGTTGGGGATCGTACGCTCGAGGTTCGGGGAGTGGATCAGGGACTCGATCGCGACGACCGCGTCGAACCCCCCCGCGCCCGGCGCCGCGGCGTCGTAGCTCTGGAGATGGAACCGGCAGACGTCGGCGAGGGCGCGGTGCCGGGCTTCGCGTCGGGCCACCCGGAGCTGGACGCGGCTCAGGGTGAGCCCGTCGTAACGGCCGCCGGCCCGCCGTTGCCAGTGGAAGATCGTGCCGCCGAAGCCGCAGCCGGCGTCGAGCACCCGCGCCGTCGGAGCGGGCGGCAGCTCGGCGGCCGCCAACAGGTGGTCGTTGACGAATTCCAGGCCCGCGGTGGGATGGCCGTCGGCGCCCTCGGGCGCCGCCAGCCGTTTGTGCATGGTGAAGGCGGCGAAGCGGTCGCCGTAGGCGAGCCAATTGGCGAGCTGGACCCACCGCGATAGCCAGTCGTAGTACTCCGGGATCCGTTCGTGGGTGATCACGATGCCTCCAGCGCCGCGGATTGTGTGGCGAGCGCGGCAGATTGTGCGGCCAGTGTCGCGAGAAAGTCGCGAACCCGTCCGCAACTCTCCTCCCAGCCCGGGTGCCGCCGGCTGCGCTCGAGCGCCGCCTGGCCCATCCGCGCCAGCAGCTCGCGTTCGCCAGCGAGCCGTAGCAGGTGCCGGGTGAGAGCCGCGCCATCGCCGGGCTCGACGAGGAAGCCCTCCCGGCCGTGCTCGACGATCTCGCGCGCGCCGCCAGCGGCCGCGGCGAGCACCGGCAGGCCGAACGCCATCGCCTCGAGGTAGACGATTCCCAGCGCCTCGTAATTCGATGGGACCGCGAGAAGGTGGCTGGCGGCGAACAGCGCCGGCAGTTCGGCGTTGGGCACCGCCCCCAAGAGGTCGATCCGGTCGCCGATGCCGGCTCGGGCGATCGCGCGCCGGAGCCGGTCAGCGTAGCCGGGGTCGATGGTCAGGCTGCCGGCCACGGTCCACCGCCACGAGCCGGCGGGTAGCCGGGCCAGCGCCTCGACCACCAGGTGCAGCGCCTTGCCGGGCAGGACGTTGGCGACGCTGAGCACCCGCAGCGGGCCGTCGGCCCGAGCCCGCGCCGCCACCTCCGTCTCCGAGATCTTCGCCGCAAGGTGGTCGCCGCCGGGATGGGCGACCACCCCCGGAATGGCCCGCCCGAGGAGGCGCTCGGCGGCGTCGCGGTTGGCCTCGCTGGTGAAGACTGCGCCATCGACGGAGGCGAGGTAGCGCTTCTCGAGGGCCGCGGCGAAGGGGTGGAGCCACTGTGACATGGGCACGCTGGAGCGGAGGAGGTGGACGATGGCGACGATGGGGCGGCGGCTCCGCTTCCGGAGGTGGCGGTTGAGGGCGAAGAGCGACGGGTGGGCCAGCTCATCCTCGAGTAGGACATCGAAGCGGCCCAGGAGCCGGCGGCGGAGGGCGGGGGAGAGGTTATCGGTGAGCTGCAAGAGGTGGCCGCGGCGCTCGATCGAGATCACTTCGGTGGTGTCGCCTCGCGCTTCGAGGTAGGCGAGTAGCCGGCGGTCGTAGACATAGCCCCCGGTGAGGGTCTGCAAGCTGCCGTAGATCACCAGGCCGACTTTCACCGGGTGTCATAGGTCAGGATTACGCCGACCGTCTCCTCCGGCCGGCGGTCGAGTTGCGCGTAGGCGTCGGCCGCGCGGTCGAGGTGAAAGCGGTGGGTGACCAGGCGGTCGGGGGCGAGCTCGGCCAGCAGCCGCCAGGCGACTTCGAGCCGACGGGCCTTGGTCCAGCGAGCAGACCACCGCGGGTCGAGGGTCGAGACCTGGCTCGACATGAGCTGGATGCGGCTGCGGTGGAAGCGTCCGCCGAGGCTCAGCTCCGCCAACTGGTCGCCGTACCATGAGCCGATCACCACCCTGCCGCCAAAGCCGGTGGCGGCGATCGCCGCCTCCAGGGCCGCCGGGTTGCCGGACAGCTCGTAGGTCAGGTCGCTCGAGCCATGAAGCCCGGCCATTGGGCCAGCCTCGGCGGGGTCGAGGGCGGCGGTGGCGCCCAGCGCCAGCGACCGTTGGCGACGGAGCGGGAAGCGGTCGACGGCGACCAAGTCGGTGAGCGGTAGTCGTGCGAGGAGGGCGGTGGTCAGCAGCCCCACCACCCCCTGACCGAAGACGGCCACCCGCTCGCCGACGATCGGCCGACCGTCCATCAGGAAGTTGACCGCGGTCTCGACGTTCGGCAGGAAGGCCGCCGCCTCCGACGACACCCCGGCAGGGACGGGCAACAGCTCGTCGGGCGATATCAAGAAGGCGCTCTGGTGCGGATGGAAGGCCACCACCCGCCGATCTCGCCATTCCTCGCCGACTCCCTCACCCAGAGCCGCCACCCGCCCCACTGCGGCGTAGCCGTAACGGCGCGGATAGGCGAGCTCCTCGGCGAGTGCGGGTAGCGACGGGTCGAGCGCCTGGCCGGCCGGGACCCGGCCGCGGTAGACCAGCAGCTCGCTGCCCGGGCTGATCGACGAGACCAGGGTCTCCACCCGCACCTGACCGGCGGCGGGCGGTCCGAGAGGTTCCTCCCGCACCTCCACCCGGCCGGGGCCGAGGAAGTACAAGGCCAGCGCCGACGACTCAGAGCCGTGCATCGAGGAAAGGCAGCAGCACCTGGCGGGTGGCGCCGAGCGAGTACTGAGCGGCCCAGCCGGAGGCGTCGATGCGGACGTCGTCGGCGAGTGCGCGGGCAACCAGGGCGAGGGTGGAGCCCCGCTTGCCGGCGACGTGGCCATGGACCCGTGGCGCCAGCTCGGCGGCCGCAAAGCCTCGGTAGTCACCGTTGACCACACAGGTCGTGCCGCAGGCGAGCGCCTCGACCAGGGCGATGCCGAAGCTCTCCCGCGGCGAGGCCGAGACGAACAGCCGTGCCCGGTTGCAGAGGGAGGCGATCTCGGTCGCCGAACGCCAGGGCTCGCGGCCGGTACCGCTGTCGACGGTGACCGCGACGCCGTCGATGTACGGCTCCACTCGAGCGAAATACCTGGGGTCGGTGGCGCCGCCGGCGAGGACCAGCGGCAGCCCGGTCCGCTCGAAAACGGCCTCGCGATAGCCGGCGACCAGCTCGAGTTGATTCTTGTCGGGGTGGATCCTCCCCACCGCCAGCACCAGCTCCTCGCCGCCGCGGTCGGGGTAGAAGACCGCCTCGTCGAAAGAACCGCCGATCAACAGGAGGTCGCTGCTCGAGGTGTCGCTGCGGTGCGTGAGGATGCCGCGGAAGACGCCCTCGGGCAGGTCGGCGTGGGGATAGGTGTCGGTGAGGCAGAACGACGGCAGCCGGGCGGCCAGCCGGGTGGTGACCTCGTGGGCCTTGAAACCGACGAAAAAGGCGAAGTCGAAGCCGTGGGCGAGTAGCGACGGTGCCCCAAGCTCGCCAGCGATCGCCGTGCCGTTGCGGTAGAGGGCTAGCGGCGCCCAGTCGCCCGGGCGCGCATGCAGAAACCAGGCCTCGTCGTTCTCGAAGATCCGCGTCAGGTAGTCGAGAACCAGACGTGAGCAGCCGTCGGTGACCACCGGGTAGGGGCTGGCGCCGGAGACCAGCAGGAGCTTCCTTTTCACCCGGCCACCCGGCCGACGAACATCACGCCGTCGCCCACCGGCCGATAGAAGTGTCCGGCGAAGCGCATCGCGTCGGCGACCGCATGCACCGGCGGCCGCGAAAACGACGGGATGCCGGCGCCCAGGACGAGCGGCGCCAAGTGGAGCTGGACGATGTCGAGGGTACCCTCGGCGAGGAAGGCCGAGGTGGTGGCGGACCCGCCCTCGACGTAAACCGAGAGGATGCCGCGTTGGTAGAGCGCGGCGAGCAGAGCGGCGGTGGCGATCCGCCCGTTCCGCCGTGGCAGGTCCAGGCGCTCGACCTGAGGTGGCAGGGGACCGTCGCCCTCGCCGCCGATCACCAGCACTGGCCCCGGCCCGGCCGCGAGCATGCACTCGAGGTCGTCCGCCGCCGCCCGGCCGACGACGATTCGGGTCGGGTCCGCGCCCTCGGCGTGGCGTACGGTCAGCGCCGGCCGGTCGGTTCGCAGGGTCCCGGCGCCGATCAGGATGCCGTCGCACAGTGCGCGCATGCGATGGGCGTGCAGTAGATTGTCGTTGCAGCCGATCCACTTCGAGTCGCCGTTGCCGGTGGCGATGCGACCGTCGAGCGACTGTGCGAAGTGGCTGACAGTGAACGGTCGCCGCAACCGAGTGGCGTGTGCTGCTGACAGGCAGTAGGGCGCGTACAGCTCGACCAGTTCGGCTGCCGCCAGCGGGAGGCCGCCGGCCGCGACCAGGTGCGGCACCACCAGGTCGTCGATCCGGTACCGGGTCTCGCCAGCGGCCGGCGGAGGCAAGCGACCGGCGGCACTGGCGTCGAGGAGCAGCGACACCCGCCAGCCGCTGCCGCCCGTGGGGCCGACGGCGTTGAGGCGAACTTCGGGCCGCGGGCCGATCCGTAGCCAGCAGCTCGCGATCGGTTCGGCGCAGCGCCGAGCGCGGGCGGCGAGCAGACCCAGCGCCCGCCAGCAGTCGGTGGCGGCGGGGTCGCTGGCCGGGCCGGGGCGCTCCACGGACAGGCTCATTGTCCGGCCTCGAGGATCATTGTCCGGCCTCGACGAACAGATGGCCCAGGCGGCGCCGTTTGGTCTCGAGATACTCGCGGTTGTGGGTGGTCGGCGGTGTCACCAAGGGTACCCGAGCGATCAGCTGGATCGACGAGTGCTCGATGGCTGCGACCTTGGCCGGGTTGTTGGTCAGCAAGCGAAGGGCGCGAACTCCCAGACTGTCGAGAATCGCGATCGCCGCCGCGTAGTCGCGGTGATCGGCGTCGAAGCCAAGGTGGAGGTTGGCGTCGACGGTGTCGAGGCCGCCGTCCTGCAGGCGGTAGGCGCGGAGCTTGTTGAGCAGGCCGATCCCCCGCCCTTCCTGGCGCAGGTAGACGAGCACCCCCGACTCCACGCGTCCGATGGTCGCCAGCGAGTCGTCGAGTTGTCGACCGCAGTCGCAGCGCTGCGACGAGAAAACATCACCGGTTAGACACTCGGAGTGAAGGCGCACGAGCGGGATGCTCGCCTCACCGATTTCGCCCTTGACCAGGGCGAGGTGGGAAGTGCCGGCGCCGTTCTCGGTATAAGCGTGCAGCCAGAAGTCGCCGAAGTCGGTCGGCATGCGGGTCGCGACTGCACGGATCAGTTTCATTCGTTCGCTCGAGGTTACTGCTGACGAGAAGGAGGCCGGGCAGAATCCGGCCCGCCTGGTCGTCAAGTCTCGCTGATGAACATAGACGCGACGCCGCCCGCCCGCGGTCAGTAGCCCGTCGTCCCCTCAATCTTCTTTGCATGCGGGCAGTGCCGGCGACGGCTTCGGTCCCGCACAGACGTCCTGCTCGCCGCTTTTCCGGGCGGTGCCGAAAATCCGTGGTTGGTCGGGCTTGCACACGGTCTGCACGTTCCACATCATGCCGCGGTCTTCGTGGCCAAGGAAATGGCAGTGGATAACGTAGGCCCCGGTGTAGTCGTCGAAGCGATGGCGGATGAGTACAGTGGCCTCAGTCTGGATGCACCCGCAAACCGAGAGCTCCCCCGGAATGGTCGTCTTCCATTCTTGGTTCCAGGTCGCGTTGTCGGCCGCGCAGGCCCTCGGGCATTTTGTCTGGGCGTCCCGGTTGTTAAAGATCGGGCCCGCCGGCCGGTCGGTCGGATTTGTCGTCGGCAAGGCGAGGGTGTCCTGCCAGACGTAGGGCGGGTCGAACTTGCGGTCGCCGTTCTTGTGTACCTGGAACGGGTTGATGTGGATGTGGAACGGATGGGGCATCATCGAGATGTTGCCGTCCCGGCCCAGCTTGTTGGCGATCAGCCAGTCCTCGGTCGAGTTGAGCACCATCGTCGCGCCCGCGCAGGAATGGTCGTACTGGCTGTTGTTGATCCAGAAGCTGTTGGGCTGGACGCCGCTGCTGCCGTCGATCGAGAAGGCAACCTGCCTCGGTTTCTTGACATCCAGCGGAGCGGGGAGGTCCTCGAGGTACGACGGCGTCACGGGCCAGCAGTAGTCCGGTTTCTGCGGCGTGGCGCAGGCGGGATCGGTCGGTGGTCCGCCCGTGACCTCCGGCTCGATGGGCATCGTCGCCGGGAACCTCGCCGGCGGCACCGGATCGCCAGTGACCTCGATGGTGAACAGCAGCGGGTTGCCCGACGCATCGACCGGCACCCTGCCGGCCGCCATCGCTTCCTCCATCGCCTGCATCGGCGGTACCCGCTGGTCCATCGATTCTTCGAGCTTGATCAGCTTCATGACGGTCTCCGCGAGCCCCGCCGCCACCACCCGGCTGTCGACGGAGTACATCCCTTTGGTATCGGGTGCCTTGATCAGAAAGTCGGCGCGATTGCCGGGGAAGAGCTTGAAGTTCGAGTAGGTGCCCTCGACGTCGCGGTAGGGCTGGCGGGCGTAGTTCTGCCAGACGAACTGGACGCCGTCCTGGGCGATCTGAAAGGTCTCCTTGATCCGGGGGTCGAAGCCGATCTCGAGCGTCGCCGACGCCTGCACCGTGGCGCCGATGAACCGCCAGCGCTGGATCTCCCCGGGCCGCATCTTGATCGTGGGGGTGGCGAAGCCGTTGACCAGCACCTTCGGCGTGGCGATCCCCTTGTTGAAGAAGTTGACGTCGGAGGTGACCTGCTGGAGGACCAGCACCCGGTCGACGAGCTTGCCCCCGTACACCATGTTGTTGAGCCAGTCGTCGAAGGAGCCGGTGATGATCAGCGAGCCCGACAGGCCGTTGAGCACCTGGAGCGAGGTCGAGCCGTGCTTGTGCGGGTGGTACCAATGGGTCCCCGGCGCCTGGTTCCAGGGCAGCGGGTTGATGTCGGTCTGGTACATCCCCAGGGCGTAGTTTTCCTTGCCGGTGGGCACGTCGGCCGAGCCATAGGGGAAGAGGTTGAGCAACACGTAGTCCTGGTGCGGCAGCGGCGACACGTGGGTGCCGTGATAGTGCAGGTTGGTGACGTTGTCGCCGTGGAAACACTCCGGGTGGTGCTGCGGCACCGGCGTAGTCACACATTTGCCGGGCGGGCTGGGCGAGCAGTCATCATCCGACGTGCAATTGTTGGCGCTGTTCGAGCACGCACCGTAGGTAGCGGGGTTGCACTCCACGGAGTCTTTGTAGGTGGCCTTGTCGAGGTAGTTGTAGAGCCCCAGCTTGATGCGGGTCCCCGGCGTTACCTGAGGATTGGTCTGGGGGTTGGGTGGCTGGTTGGGGTTCTTCAAGATCTGGGTCCGCGCGCGCAAGGTCGGCCCCGGGTAGCCCCATCGGATGTTGGGGTCGTTCGGGTTCTTCGGGTCGATCCTCTGGCCTGGGTTCTTGGGACTGCCGTAGCTGCGGAGGTTCTGCACCTGCCAGCCCCAGGTCTGGACGCAGGGGATGCTTTCGTCCTGGTTTTCGTCCTGGTTACAGTCCGTCGCGGCGGTGCAGGCCTCGCCGCTGTCGGCGCAGGTCTGGGCGTTGGCGCACGAGCCCGCCGGAGCGCTCGCACCGCAATCCTTGTCTGCGCTGCACTCCGTGAAGGTGTCCTTGCAGAGCGTTGGGGTCCACGTCGGGACGCAGAGGTCCCGCTTGCGGACGACGTAGGTGGTGCTGATGGTGCCGTCGGGCCCCGGTCCGATGGACGGTGGGTAGTCCAAGGGCAGTTCTAGGCTCCAGGGTGGCGAGCTCGGACACTGTGCAGCCTCCTGTGGGATGGCGGCACCGGCGGTGCCGGCGGTCAACCCCTGCAGCGCGACCGCAACCAGCGTGAGACTCGAGATCATTCCTCTCATCGACGGTTCCTCCGAAATAGATCGCTGTATCAAGCTAGTGTACCACTCCTTGGCTCTTCGTCGATTCAGTTATCAAGATTGCTCTCATTCCTCTGCTCGCGGCGCTACGGTGAGGCCGACGAACCTCACCCGATCGCCGAGTCGAGCGAAAATCGCCCGGGCGTCCTACGGTTGATCCGACGATTCTCGATCGCCTCGGGGCTCAGGTCGTCGCACAGAGTTTGGGCGCGCTGCACATCGTCGCAGGACAGCAGGGCGTTCTCGAGAAGTAGGACCTATCTGGTTTCCAGGACGGCTCTTGATCACAGGATTCGGCAGTGCAATCATCGTTCGTGTGGGCACCATCGGCGCCGGATCGAAGTCGACGCCGATTGCGACGGTCGACACGATCACCGATCTCGGTCGTTTGGGCGCGTTCGAGCGCGATTGGGACGCGATCCATCGCGCGGACCCGGCGGCCACGGTCTTCACTTCAGTGGCCTGGATGCGGGGCAGACTGTCGGCCCTGTCAGACCCCTGGTGCGTCCTGGTGGCACGCGCGGGCGCGGGCGAGCCGGTCATCGGGCTCTTGCCGCTGCGCTTCTTGCCATCGTCGCCGGCAGAGCGAATCTCCTGGGCGGCGGAGCCGATCTCTTCGGAGGCAGGTGAAGAGGTCCGAGGCCTGGGAATGGCCGGCAGTCCTTTGGCCGACTACACAGGGTTCGTATGCTCAGCCGGCTTCGAGGATATCGTGCTAGCCGCCCTTGCCGACCACGTCCAGAACCATATGGAGTGGCGGTACCTCGAGATCCACGATGCTCTCGACCCCCGCCTGGATGCATTTCTCGGACACTTTCCTGAGCTGCGATTCCGAGTCGACAGACAGCTCCCCACTCCTTGCCCATTCCTCGAGCTCGGCTGCAGCTGGGAGGACTATCTCGGCACCCGTCCGCGTCCACGGATGCGCAGAGAGATTCGCCACGACCTGCGGGTGATGGAGCGCCTTCCCGGCCTGCGGTGCACCAGCGTCGCCGATGACGGCGAGCTGCAGATCTCGACCCTGCTCGAGCTCTGGCAGGGCCGGTGGGGAGAGCTCCCGGAACCGCAGCTGGCGCAGTATCGCTCGATATTTCGGTCGTGCCTCGAATCCGATTGCCTGTGGCTGGATATCCTCTGGGATGGGGATGCGCCGATCACCGGACTGCTGGCCTTTCTGGATCGCGGGCAACGCAGCTTTTGTTTTTACATCACCGGATTTGATGAACGCTACGCCGCGCTCTCTCCGGGCACCCTGATCGTCGCACATGCCGTCCGCGCGGCCATCTGCAGCGGTTATCGAGTCTTCGACTTCCTGCGTGGGGACGAACCCTACAAATTCTCTCTCGGCGCGGAGCTGCGACACACGGAGAACGTGACGATTATTCGTAAGACCGCTCAGGAACAGCTGGAGTCTTCCTGATGCCAGGGGCTGTCGACATTGCAATGTGCATGAATCGAGCACAGTTTGTCGGCGCCCTGGCCGCGATCAACTCGATCGTGCGAAACACGAAGCATCCTCGAGACGTCTTCTTTCATTTCGTCGTGGCGGTGGGAGAGTCTACCGAGTTTCTAGAGTCGATCCGCGAGGCGTTTCCAGATCCTGACTTCCGCTATGAGATCAGGGAGTTCGGCCCGAGCGCGTTGCTCGAAGACTACATCCGTGCCGGTCAGGTCTTCACCTATGCCACTCCCGAGTCGCAAGTGATGAACTTTTCGCGGTTCTATCTGCCCGAGATCTACCCCAGCCTGGGTAAGGTCATCTACTTGGATGCCGATCTGGTGGTTCGCGCTGACGTTGCTGATCTCCTTGACCTTGGAAGCCTTGGGGAGCACGTGCTCGCCGCGGTATCCGACGGCACTTTCGATTCGTGGGATGAGTACACCAAGAAGGACCCGAAGAGTCTGCGTCACATCGAGTCAGATCAGCCGACATTCAACGCTGGCGTCTTTGTCAGCGACCTGAGTAGGTGGCAGGGAGAGGGAGTCTCCGAGAGACTGGAAGGTTGGATCAAGACTCACAGGCTGACCGTCGAGGACTTCTATTTCGGAACACAATCCATCATGAACTTGGCGTTTTATCGCGATTTTCAGCAGCTGCCGCGGGGATGGAACGTGCAGCCCATGGGATGGTACGAGGACATTTCGAAGGAGACGATCGAGAACGGGAAAATTCTGCACTGGTCTGGCAAGAAGAAGCCATGGCTGGCCGACGGCCTCTACAAGGAGTACTGGATCGACTACGCCATCGGCCCGGAGCGAGGATGAGCGGGTTTCTGGTAACCCGTGACCAGGACGCCAGGCGTAGCCACATCGCGCGACGCGGCCCTGACCTGACTCGGACAGTCGAGTTCGAAGGCTACCAATTCAGTCACTACCTGCTGAACGTCGCCGGAGAACGCGCCCCCCAGCCCTTTGTCGATGGCGAGATCGTGTGCGTCTTCGACGGCGAGATCTACAACACTCCGGCCGGGAGCGACCCGGCGGCCTTGACGTCGCTCTATCGCCAGCACGGCGCTGATTTTTCGCGCCACCTAGACGGCGATTTCGCGGTCGCCATCTACGACTTTGGCCGCCGTGTCATGATGCTGGCCACCGACCCCTTCGGCACCAAGCCGTTGTTTTGGAGAGGCACGGAGGCGGCCAGCTACTCGAGCGGCCTTGGCGCCGGTGAGCGAGTTGCGCCAAACAGCGTGCTCGTGGCGGACTTGGACCGTGACGAGAGCCATTGCCAGGGCGGCGAGCCCTTCGATTTCGGCCACCAAGAGAAAGACAGGTACGACGACTGGATCGTGGCTTTCGAGCGGGCGGTGAGGAAACGAGCGGCGGATGGTTGCTACGTGCCTCTGAGCGCTGGCTATGACAGTGGCGGCATCGACTGTGCCCTGCGCCAGCTCGGCCTCGAATGGAAGGCGTACTCGGTGGAGGGGGAGGAGAACCTGGCGATGCTTCGCCAGCGCAATGGCGACGGCGAGATCCTGCGTATGGGCGCGGAGGATCTCGCTGCTCAAGCGGTCTTCCTGCGAGCCCACGTCGAGAAGGCGAGCTACCGCGTGATCCGGGACGGCGTGCTCCAGGAGTGTGACATGTTGGGGGACCACGCCACCTGCGGCCTCGCGTTGATCCACTCCCTGGCTCGCAGTGAGGGCAGGCAGGTCTTTCTCTCTGGCCAAGGTGGAGACGAGATTCTCGATGCCCGGCGCGACTGGAGTGGATACCTGTTCCCGGAAAGGCTCCGGCAGTGGTCCGACTTCTCCGGAGGCTTCCAGGCCGCCTATCTGACCAAGGAGGAGTTCGTCGGCGGCGCCTTCGGCACCGAGGGTCGGTTCCCGTACCTCGACCGGGCGGTAGTGCAGGAGTTTCTCTGGCTGAGCGCCGAGCTCAAGAACCGCAAGTACAAGGCGCCGCTCCACGAGTACATGACGCGTTGCGACTATCCCTTCGACGAGGGCGTCAAGACGGGCTTTTGTCCCCTTCCAGGGAGCAACGAGCCTTGGCGATGGGTGAAGGTCGCGGTAGCTTGAGACGTCGTCTCGAGGCACGCGCGGCCGGGGTGCATGGCCATCGGCGGTCTCCTGGAGAATCGCAAGGTCGGCGGGTCAATCTCGGGCTGCGGCCCTGAGCCCCAACGTCGCTTTGGATTGAAGCATGGACGTCGAGGAGCGAATCATTGCCGGGCACTGGTATGCGATCGGCGTTTATGCCGGGCCTTCTCCACTCGAACTGGGGCCGCTGCCGGGCGTCAGCAATCCTGTGTTCTCGTACCGCGACGTCACGGACGTGTCCGCCGTCTTTGTAGCAGATCCGTTCATGGTCTTCCATAACGAGCTCTGGTACATGTTCTTCGAGGCCTACAACGAGGACACCGACAAAGGAGAGATCGGGGTGGCGGTCAGCGTCGACGCCCGGTGCTGGGAGTACCAGGGGCTGGTTCTAGTCGAAAGCTTCAGTGTCTCCTATCCGCATGTATTGCAGTGGCAAGGCCAATTCTACATGGTCCCGGAGATGTACGAGCAAGACTGCGTACGGCTCTACCGGGCATGGTCGTTTCCCTACGATTGGCGGCCGGTGGCTAACCTCATCGAGGATGGACCCGTCGCAGACCCTTCCCCGTTTCGTTTTGAAGACTCCTGGTGGATGCTGACTTGCTCACGCCCGCTGGAGCACGACGTACTGAGGCTCTATCGTTCCGAGCATCTGCTGGGGCCTTGGCGCGAGCATCCCAGGAGCCCGGTCATCTCAGGTGATCGACGTAGCGCTCGACCCGCAGGCCGCGTTGTCCAGGGTGAGCGGGGGCTCGTGCGGTTCGCCCAGGACTGCTTCCCCAGGTACGGTGCGGCGGTCCGCGCCTTCGAGATCACGCGCCTCACACCCGACGAGTACGTCGAGGTTCCGGTTGCGAAGCCGCCGATCGAGGAACCTGAAGGCGCAAGAGCCTGGAACGGTGTGAGATCGCATCACGTCGACGCTCACCAGCTCGACGACGGCTCATGGCTCGCGTTGATCGATGGCCACGGCCGCCCCGCCGATGGCGAAAGCTAGCGGGATCGTCACCCCGCCCAAGCGGCCGCTCGACGCCGACCGTGAGCCTGGACCGATTCGAGCGGAATGACCGCTTCGCCGGCGAGTGCCGGTTCGCCATTGGCGTTCATGACGCCGATCTCGAACCGCACTGCCGTCGACCTCGTTTCGACTACTTTCGCGTGGGCTCTCACCGTCGTGTCCGCGCGCACCGGCCGGATCCAGCGCACGTCGAACGCCGCGCCCCACAGCAGGCACTCTTCGCCAAGCTCGGACATCAGCAGCTCCTGGACGAAGGCGAGGACGTGGGGTCCGCCGGCGATCGGCGCGTCGAGACCGTGGGCGCGAGCGACCTCCGGATCGGTGTGGATTGGATTTCGGTTGGCGCGCCCCGAGGCGGCGCGCATCATCGCCAGGCTGACGGTATGAGAGGCGCCCTCGAACACTTGTCCGTGGCCGAGCCGCACGAGCGCCGCTCGTGACGGATTCGCAGCCGCCGATCGGTTCCACGGTCCTGGCGCGGCGACCTCGGGCACCGGATCATCGGCGGCTTCGCCGCTCGCCTGGTAGCTTGCGATCCCGGTGCTGCGGCTCTCGATCACCACTTCCCCAAGTGCATCGCGCGAGGTCGAGGTCATGATCCGATAGCGCCGTCCGCGCCGCCGGTAGGTCGCGGCGATCTCGCCTTGGACCAGAAGCGTCTCTTGCAGCCTCACCGGCCGCCGGTAGGTAACCTGCTCGCGGGCGTAGATGCCGCCGGTGAGGTCGTAGTGGGTGAAGGCCAGGAAGATCGTGTTGCCGGCGAGCCCCGCCGGGGGCAGGATTCCGAGCTCGACGAGCACGCGGCTGGGGCCGGCGGCTGATCCCAAGGCGTCGAGCCAGCGGGTGGCGAGATCGTCGTCGATCGCGAGCGGGGTGCTCGGCAACGGCAGGGGTAGCCGCGCTCTCGCGAGATCGAGGACGGGACGGAGGGTGTCGGGGCTCATGGCTCAGTGTCTTTGCGGGCGGTGCTGGAATCGGTGGAGCGGTAGTTGTCGGATTATGATCGCTGGCAGGATGGAAGACACTGGGGTTCGTGCGCGGACATCGATGCTGATGGTGCCGATGATGATCGTGCCGATGATGATCGTGCCATCCGTGGCGACTGTCGCGGTCGAGCCACGCGGTTCCGAGTCCCACGGAAGACGATGAGTCGTTCCGCGTTCACTCGCCCGGATCTCTCGGTGGTGGCGCCGGTCCACAACGAGATCGGCAACCTCGAGCCTTTGATCGGGGAGTTGGTGGAGGTCCTCGACCGCGAGCGGCTCGACTACGAGCTGTTGTTCGTCGATGACTCGAGCAACGACGGTTCGCTCGAGCTACTGACCCGGCTGGCCGCCGGCAACCCGCGTCTGCGTGTGCTTGGCCTCGCCAGCCACGGCGGCCAGTCGGCAGCACTGGCCGCCGGTCTCGAACGCGCTCGCGGCGCGGTCGTGGCAACGATCGACGCCGACGGTCAGAACCTGCCGCGCGATCTTCCCCGCCTGCTCGCTGCCCTCGAGGGTCACGATCTCGTGTCGGGGGTTCGGGTGACCCGCCACGACAGCTTGGCGAGGCGGCTGGCGTCGCGGGTCGCCAACCGGGTGCGCAGGCTGGTGCTCGGCGATCCGTTCACCGATGTCGGCTGCTCGCTCAAGGTCTATCGCGCGGAGTTCGTGCGCGATCTTCCGGCTTTCGTAGGGATGCACCGGTTTCTGCCGATCCTGGCTCTCGGTCGCGGCGCGCGCGCCACCGAGATCGCGGTCGGCCATCGGCCGCGGGTGTTCGGCAAGAGCCACTATGGAGCTGCGCGCGGCCGGCTGCTGCGCGGTGTTCTCGACGTTTTCGGGGTGCGCTGGCTCGTGCGACGCGGTGTGCGCAAGGAGGCGCGTGAGCTGGGTCCGCTCGCGAGCAGTGCGCCGTCCGCGGATCGGGTCCCGGGGGATTCATCGCGCGCCGGCCTCGCGGAAGATCCTCCATGACCGGCAACCGCCGCGTCTGAACGCCACAGCGAGACCGCTGCCGACGCGCTGCCGCTCGGGTCTTGCTGCTATCGTCCGACTTCCCTGCGGCGCGCAGCTGCCGGGGTCGTGGAGCATCGGCGATCATTTCCTCACCGTTGCCAGACTACCGGTCATTGCTTTCCTCGCTGATCGCGGGGAGCGAAGACGTCGTCTACTGGAAGGATGCCCAGGGGCGCTTCCGCCTGATCAACGATGCCGGCGCGCGGTTGGTAGGACGCACGCCGGACGAAGTGATCGGGCGCACGGACGCGGACTTGTTCGAACCGGACACGGCGGCGCAGATTCGTGCTGACGACTTGAGCGTGCTCGAGTCCGGGCAGCGCCAGCTGTTTGAGCGCACCTTGATCGTGGAGGGAGAGCCGCGCACGTTTCGGATTGCCAAGTGGCCGTGGTGCGACGCCGAGGGCAAACCCCAAGGGCTTCTCGGAATGAGCCGTGACGTGACCGAGGCTCAACACGCCGAAGCGTTGCTGCGAGAAAGCGAGCAGCGTTTCCGCATCCTGGTCGAGCACGCGCCCGAAGCGATTGTTCTGTTCGATACCGCGACCGGGCGCTTCGTCGATGCCAACTCGAACGCGCTGCGGCTGTTCGGTACGAGCCTCGAGCAGCTGCTCGAGGTCGGCCCGACCGACGTGAGCACGCCGTTTCAGCCCGACGGCCAATCCACGGCCGAGGCGGTACGCGCTCGGCTGGCCCAGGTGGAAGCAGGGGAGATCCCAGTCTTTGAGTGGACCCTCCGCGATATCCAGGGTTGTGAGATCCTGTGCGAGGTGCGTCTGGTGCGGCTCCCCGGTGAAAAGGGCTTGATCCGCGGCAGCGTTCTCGACATCTCCGAGCGGCGCCGCGCCGAGCAGCTGATCCACGACCGCGAGCTGGCGCTCCAGGCCTCGGAGAAGCGCTATCGCTTGTTGGTCGAGGAGTCGATCGTCGGCACCCTCATCCTTCAGAATCGGCGCATCGTGTTCGCGAACCCGGAGTTCGCACGAACCGTCGGATTCCGTGTCGACGAGCTGCTGGCGCTGCCCTATGAAGAGGCCCGCGGCCTGGTCTTCGACGACGACCGGGATCAGGTCTTCGAACGCGTTGTTCGGCGTCTCGCCGGCGAGGAGGTCGAGTCTCGGTACCACTACCGGGTGGTGCGCCGCGACGGCCAAGTGCGATGGCTCGAGGCCTTC
>JAQBHE010000709.1:0-6449 GCA_032128015.1 Holophagae bacterium | reverse complement strand
CGCCACCACCACCGAGTTGTCGACCAGCAGGCCGACCGAGATCATCAGTCCCAGCAGTGACAGGATGTTGAGGGTCTCACCGGCGAAGTACATGACCACCAGGGCGGCCAGCATCGACAGTGGGATCGACGCCGCGATGATCAGGCTCATCCGAAAACGCCGGAGGAAAAAGAGCAGCACCAGCATCGCGAACAGACCGCCGATGCGGCCGCTCGAGAGCAATGTGTTGAGCGAGTCGCCAATGATCTCGCCCTGATCCATGATCATGTCGATCTGCATCGACCCGAGCCGCGGGTTCTTGCGCAGCTGGTCCTTGAGCTCGACCACCCGGCGCGCCACTTCGAGGGTGTTGGCCTCACCCTCCTTCATCACCATCAGCGCATAGGCCGGGCGCGAGTTCACCCGCACCCGATACTCCTTCTCGGGCTCGTCGTAGGTCACCGTGGCGATGTCGGCGAGGCGAACCGATGGCGCCACCAGGATGTCCTGGACGGAAGCGGGAGTGCGGTAGCGGGCCACCGAGCGCAGCAGCAACTTGCGCTCACCGGCGCGAACGTTGCCCGAGGCGAGAGTGAAGTTGTCACGCGCCAGATCCTGGGCGATCTTGTAGATGTTGAGCCCCGATGCCTCCACCCGCTCGCGATCGAGCTCGATCAGGATCTCTTTCTGCTCGAGCCCGTCGGCGCGCACCGAAGCCACGCCTTCGATCCGTTCGAGCGGCAGGATGATCTCGTTCTGGATCAGGTCGTAGACGTCGGTCAGCCCCTCCTCGACCGCCAGGCCAACCATCGCCACCGGGAAGCCGTTGTCGTCGTCCTTGTAGATGAACACCTGGGGCAGGTCGTCGGGCAGCTTGGCGCGCGCCCGTTCCACCCGGTCGCGGACCTCGCGGTAGGCGACATCCATGTCGGTGCCGAGCTTGAAGGTGAGGAACACCTGGCCGTAGCCGGTGCGGGAGAACGAATAGGTGTTGGTCAGGCCGCGGACCGTCGACAGCTCTTCTTCGAGCGGCAGCACCACCTTGTCGAGGACCTCTTGCGGCGGCGCCTCCTGCCACGGCGCGCCGACGCGCAAGAACGCCTCCGAGTAGCCGCTGGGGATCAGCTCGAGCGGGATCGACAGGATGGCAACCACCCCGAGCACCGCCAGGGTCAGCACCAGCACCAGGACGCTGATTCGACGGTCGAGCGAGAACTGCGGCAGCACGCGCTCCAGCCACCGGGTCTCGAGCTGTTCTCGCGGCTCAGGCTCCACGGTCGGCGAGGGCGGCTGCTCCAGATCGGTCATCGCGAGCTGCCCTCGGCTCTCGCGATCGGTGATCCCTCGAGCAACCCGGGGGCCGCCGGGCGCGCCGAAGCCGGGCGCGACGGACGCGCCGAGGCCGGCTCACGACCCAAGATCCGCGCCTGGAAGCGATCGACCAGCGAGTACACCACCGGGATCACCACCAGGGTGAGCACGGTCGAGGTCACCAGCCCCCCGATCACCGCCATCGCCATTGGGGTGCGGATCTCGGCGCCCTCACCCAAGCCCATCGCCATCGGCAGCAGACCGAGCACGGTGGTCGCGGTGGTCATCAGAATCGGGCGCAGCCGCACCAGTCCGGCGGTCACGATCGCGTCCGAGCGTTCGTAGCCGCGGGCCTTGAGGGTGTTGATGTAGTCGACCAAAACGATCGCGTTGTTGACCACGATGCCGGCGAGCATGATCATGCCCAGGAACACCACGATCGACAGATTGACGTCGAACAGCCACAGCGTCAGCACGGTGCCGAAGAACGCCAACGGGATCGTGAACATGATCACCAGCGGATGGAGCAGCGATTCGAACTGCGCGGCCATGATCACGTAGACCAGGAACACCGCGAGCCCGAGCGCCAGCCACAGCGAGCTGCGGCTGCGCTCCCATTCCTGGCTCTGGCCGCTGACCGTGAACGACAGGTCGTTGGGCCAGTCGATCTCGCGCCCCAGCACATCCTGGATGCGCTCCACCGCGGTCCCCAGCGACGCGTCGTCGAGGTTGGCGCGCACCAGGGCCACCCGCCGGCTGTCGACCCGGCGTACCTCGGACGGTCCTTCTCCGAGAGCCACCTCGGCCACCGAGCCGAGGCGGATCGGGCGCTCGGCGCCCGGGTTGATCACCAGGTTGGCAAGGTCGTCGGTCGAGCGGCGGTCTTCCTCGTCGAGCCGGACGATCACCGGAATCCGTCGATCCCCTAAGTTGTAGAGCGTCGCCTCGTAGCCCTGGACCTGGTTGCGCACCATCTGCGCCACGGTCGAGATGCTGAGGTCGTAGCGCGACAGCAGGTTGCGGTCGTAGAGCAGCTGGACCTCCGGGGCGCCGCGGCGCAACGTGGTCTCGACGTCGGCGAGCTCGGTCATCGCCGCCATCTTCTCCAACACCCGGTCGGCCATCGTCCGCAAACGCCCGAGATCCTCGCCATGGACCTCGACCTCGATCGGGGTCTCGAAGCTGAACAGCACCGGCCGGGTGACCCGCGCCGAGACATCGGGCAGCGCCGCGAAGCGGGCACGCAGACGCGCCACTACCTGGTCCTCGTCGGACGCGGTCATTGGCTCGAGCAGGACCTTGAAACGAGCGGTGTGTTCGCCCTCGTCGGAGCGTTGGGAATTGGTGACGTCGTAGCCGAAGGTCACCAGCAGCGACTCGATCCGGTTGCGCTCAGCGAGAATCGCCTGCTCGATCGGGCCGAAAATCCGCACGGTCTCCTCGAGCGGCGTCCCCACCGGCAGCGCCACCTCGAGGGTGAACTCTCCCTGCCGGACCTCCGGGAGCAGCTCGGTATCGAGCTCGCGTAGCAGCGCCACCGACGCCACGAAGACCGCGGCGGTGAGCAACAGCACCGCCACCGGCCACGCGAGAGCCCAGCGCAACAGGGGACGATAGCCGCTCTGCAGACCCTCGAGGAAGAGTCCGGTCAGACGCAGCGGGCCGCGCACCAGGAAGCCGAGTGTCTTGGTCACCACTGGTCCGATGAGACTTCCGACCAGATACGCCAGGCCCATCACGATCAACGCCAGCAGCTTGCCCAAAGCCTCGAGCAGCGAGGCGACGATCCCGCGCACCACCAAGAAGACCGCGATCAGCGGCAGCAACAAACGTCGCCACGATGCTGTGCGAACCCACGCCAAAGCGGACCGCCAGTCGCCCTGGAACTGGCCGAGCGCGCCCCAACGCTTGAGCCAACTCGCCGAAGACTGGCGATCTGGCATCTGCCAGCCGCGACGGCTTGCGAGCATCGGGATGAACCCCAAGGCCACCACCAACGAGGCCAGCAGTGAGATCACCACCGCCAATCCGAGGTCGCCGAACGCCTCGCCGGCGATGCCCTCGACGAACACCATCGGGAAGAACACCGCGATCGAAGTCAGGATCGAGGCGGCCACCGCCCCGCGCACCTCGGCGGTGCCGCGGATCGCCGACTGCACCAGGTCGTCGCCTTCTTCGCGGCAGCGGAAGATCGACTCCAAGACCACGATCGAGGAGTCGACGAGCATCCCGACCCCGAGGGCGAGGCCACCCAGCGACATGATGTTGAGGCTGACACCGAAGGTGTTGAGCGGCGCGAAGGTGATCAACAGCGAGATCGGGATCGAAGCCGCCACGATCAAGGTGCTCACCACGTTGCGCAAGAACAGGTAGAGCACCGCCACCGCCAGCAGGCCACCGAGCAGCGCGGTGTTCCGCACTTCATCGATCGACCCCTTGATGAAGATCGAACGGTCGGCGACCACGGAGAGCGCCGCACCCTCGTTGCGATAGAGGTCGACGGCCAGCCCCGTCGCCTCACGAGACGCGGACTTGGGCCGAGAAAAGAAGCCGCGTTTGGCGGGCTCCTCGGAGGCCTCGCTGCCTGCGGCACGCCGCCGTTCGGCCGCGACATCGAGCTTGCCCACCGCGTCACGGACCAGCTTGGCGAGCGACACCATGTTGGCGTCGGCTTCCTTGTAGACATCGAGCTGGACGCTCTCGCGACCGTCGGTGTGGGTGGTGATCTCGCGCTCTTTGTTCGAGCGTTCCACCCGTCCGACATCGCGCAGCCGAATCTCGCGACCGCCGACGGTCGCGATCACGGTGCTCTCGATCTGACCCAGGTCCTCGAACTCGTTGACCGTCCGCACCATGTACTCGGTGCGCCCCTCCTTGAGCGTGCCGCCGGCGACGTTGATGTTCTCTTGGGCGAGGCGGTCGATCACCTGTTGCGGCGACAGCCCGGTGCGCCGCATCTGCTCGGCGTCGAGCATGACGTGGACCTCTTCTTCGAGACCGCCGCGCACCCGCACCGCCGCTACTCCGCGCAGCGGCTCGAGCGCGCGCTTCACCTGGAGCTCGGCGAGACGCCGCAACCGCCGCAGCCCCTCTTCGCCAGCGAAGCGGTCGCCCTCTCCGGACAGGCTGAGCTCGAGCACCGGGTCGAGGCTGGGGTCGAAACGCAGGATCAAGGGTCGCTGGGCCTGCGCCGGCAGGAATACCAGATCGAGCTTCTCGAGCGTGTCTTGGACCGCGGTCGACATCTCGGTATCCCACGAGAACTCGAGGACCACGTCGCTGACGCCGGCGCGCGACACGCTGCTCATCCGGCGCAGGCCGCTGACCACCCCCAGCGCCTCCTCGATCCGTCGAGAGACGTCGTTCTCGACTTCTTCGGGCGCCGCCCCCGGGTACTCGGTGCGCACGGTTACCGTCGGGTAGCTGAGCTCCGGCATCAGGGTGATCGGCAGCCGCTGATAGGACAGGCCGCCGAACACCACCGCGGCCAGGAACACCATCAACACCGCGACCGGGCGCTCGGTGACGAAACTGCGACGAGGTTCGGACATGGCGGGCTCCGCGGGCAGCATAGGACGCAAGGGACAGCGAGTCGTGGGTCAGGGGCGGGCGGCAGCACTTCGCTGCGCGAATGAGCGAAGAGGGGCAGGTCAGCGGGAGACTGAAGAGGCGCCGCCAGCGAACATCTCGATCGCCTCTTTCAGCTCGAGCAAGCGCACCGTCGCCCCGTCCTTGAGCCCGGCCTGGCCGGCGACCACGATCAGATCGCCCTCGGCAACGGCTTCGGTCACTTGGACGAAATCCTGGTTCTCCAACGCTGGGTGGATCAGCAGTTTCTCGGCTCGTGGCTTGCCGAGGGCGTCGGCGACCCGGAACACGTACACCTGATCCTGGTCGTACACCAGCGCCCGCTTGGGCACCAAGAGCGCCTGCGCATCGGTGCCGGCGACCAGCTCGGCCTCGACGTACATCCCAGGGACCAGCCGCTCGCGCTCATGGATCTGCAGAGTGACCTTGACCGTGCCGCTGCGAGCGTCGACCGTGGGTGCGATGCGCAAGATGCTCGCCGCGCGCGGTCCACCCCCAAGGGCCTGGACGACGATTCGCGCCGGCTGACCGGGTCCGAGTCGACGCAGCTCCTTCTCGGGCACGAACACCCGCGCGACGATCGAGTCGAAGTCGACGATGTCGAACAGGCGCTGGTTGCGTTGAACGTGGTCGCCCAGGTTCACCAAGCGTTGGGTGATCGTCCCCGAGATCGGGGCGGTCACTTCGGCGTAGCCGAGCTCGCGCTGGGCGTCGGCGAGGGAGATCTCGAGCTGTTCGAGCTCGTAGGTGGACTGGGAGAACGCCTGCTCGCTGATCAGCTCCTGCTCGTACAGCTTGCGCTGGCGCTGATACTCCCGGCGCGCCTTGTCGAGCTGGCTTTGCACCTTCGACACCGCGCTCTGTTGCTCGTCGTCCTGGAGACGCGCCAGCACCTGACCCTTGCGCACCCGCCGGCCTTCTTCGATCAACAGCTCGGTGACCTGGCGCGCGGCCTCGGAGAACACCTTGACCTCGATCTCGGCCTCGAGATTGGTCGAGTAGCGAAGCACCGACTCGATGGGGCCGCGCTGGAGCGGTAACGCTGCGACCGCAATCGCTTCGTCCTTCGCGTCTTTCTTTCCATCCTTCGCCGCGCCGGCGCCAGCGGCATCCGCAGGGCCCTCGGAAGCACCGCTGTTGGCTGGAGCGCAAGCGCCCGACGAGCCCAGAACCAGAAGCGCCAGAACCAGAAGCGACAAGACCGCCAGGGAGGCAAACCTCACGCCGAGCCAGGCGCTGGGGTCAATGGCGATACGGGCGGTGTTTCGCGAGCTCATGCGGATCCTCGTTCTCTAAACAAATCGGATCTTGGATTCGATGGATGGTTCGAGGCGGCGCCGGCTTTGGATGTGGCGCGAGGCACAAGCAGCGCCCCGCCGATCAAGCCGCTACCGTCGCAGGCCCCCGCAAGACACTACGCCGCGACTTCTCAGATGTTTCCTGCCGGGCCAGCCGACACCGACCGCGGCCGGTACGCCGCCGATCAGCCCGCCGAGCCGCTCCGGCCTCGGGACAGCAAACGCGGCCCGAGGACGAGCCTCTGGCGACCTCTTCGAGGGTCTGCTAGCTCG
>JAQBHE010000708.1:0-4377 GCA_032128015.1 Holophagae bacterium | reverse complement strand
TCCATCAAGCGCAGCATCCCCTCGACGAGATCGCTCACGTAGCAGAAGCTGCGTGTCCGCGACCCGTCGTCGTAGACGGTCAACCGCTCGCCGCGTAACGCCTGGGCGACGAAGTTCGTGACGACGCGACCATCGTCCGGTCGCATGCGCGGGCCGTATGTGTTGAAGATCCGGCAGATCCGCGTCGAAACCCCGTGGTAGCGCTGGTAGGCCATCACCATCGCCTCGGCGAAGCGCTTCGCTTCGTCGTAGACCCCGCGCGGTCCCACCGGGTTGACGTTGCCCCAGTAGCTCTCGGGTTGGGGGTGGATCAGCGGGTCGCCGTAGACCTCGGAGGTCGAGGCGAGCAGGTAGCGCGCGCGGTGGGCGCGCGCCAGACCGAGAGTGTTGTGGGTGCCCAGCGAGCCCACCTTGAGGGTCTGGATCGGCAGCTCGAGATAGTCGATCGGGCTCGCCGGAGACGCGAAATGCAGGATGCGGTCGAGCGGTTCGGGGTGCTCGTAGGGGCGGCTGATGTCGTGCTCGACGAGGGTGAAATCGTCGCGCTCCAACAGATGCTCGATGTTGCCTTTGCGGCCAGTGACGAAGTTGTCCAAGCACACCACTCGATAGTCCTCGGCGAGCAGTCGCTCGCAGAGGTGCGAGCCGAGGAAGCCGGCGCCGCCGGTGACCAGGGCCACGCTCATCGCTGAGATCCAAGCGAAAGTCGGTCGGGGCGACCGATCGAGTGGTAGGCAAAGCCGGCCGCTGACAGCGTCTCCGGCTGGTGGACATTGCGCAGATCGACGATGACCGGGTGACGCAGCGCTTCGCGGAGGCGATGCAGCTCGAGCTTGCGGAACTGGTTCCACTCGGTGGCGATGACCAGCCCGTCGGCGTCGCGGGCGCAGTCGTAGGGGTCCGTGCAGTAGATGACGTCGGGCATCAGCTTGCGGCTCTCCGCCATCGCCGCCGGATCGTAAGCGCGAACCTGCGCGCCCTCTTCGAGCAGCCGAGCGATGATTTCGAGCGCTGGCGACTCACGAACGTCGTCGGTGTCGGGCTTGAACGACAGCCCGAGGACTCCGACCGTTCGGCCCTCGAGCCCGCCGAGCGCGCCACGGATCTTGTCGACCATCCGTGCGCGCACGGTCCGATTGACTGCGAGCACCGCCTCGACGATCTCGAGGGTGACCCCGTGGCTGCGGCCGATGTGGGCGAGGGCCTGAGTGTCCTTGGGGAAGCACGAGCCGCCGAACCCCGGTCCCGGATTGAGGAACTGACGACCGATCCGTTGGTCGAGCCCCATCCCTTCCGCCACCACTTCGACGTTGGCGCCCAGCCGCTCGCACAGGGCTGCCATCTCGTTGATGAACGAGATCTTGGTGGCGAGAAAGCTGTTCGAGGCGTACTTGATCATTTCCGCGGTCTCGACGTCGGTGATGACGAATGGCACCTTGGCGACTTGCAGCGGCGAGTAGATGTCGAGCATGACGGCGATCGCTCGCGGGTCACGGCTGCCGACGACCAGGCGGTCGGGATGCAAGAAGTCCTCGATCGCCGAGCCTTCGCGGAGGAACTCCGGGTTGCTGACCACCGCGAATTCCTTGCCTCCCGATTGCTCGGCCACGATCTCCTCGATCAGCCGGCCGGTGCCGATCGGCACCGTGCTCTTGGTGACGATTGCGAGGAATCCGTCGAGGTGGGCGGCGATCGAGCTAGCGACCTGGCGGACGTAGGTCAGGTCCGAAGAACCGTCGGGGCGCGGTGGGGTGCCGACCGCAATGAAAACTGCCTTCGCTCCGGTCATCGCACGGCCGAGGTCGGTGGTGAACGACAGTCGGCCGTCACCGGCGTTCTTGCGCACCAGACTCTGCAACCCTGGCTCGTAGATCGGAATCTCGCCTTCTTGGAGCTTGCGCACCTTGTCTTCATCGTTGTCGACGTTGACCACGGTCATCCCGAAGTCGGCGAGGCAAGCGCCGGTGACCAGGCCGACGTAGCCGCTGCCGATGACACAGATCTTCATGGGGTTCGGGCGGTCCGAAGGGGCGCCGCTCGCGGAGAAGATAGCGCACCCGGCGCTCCGATGGCGCCGCCCGAGGTCGCGGCGCTTGGATCCGTGCTGGTTTATCATCCCGGCGGCGACTGGGACAGGATCGCTCGCTTCGCGCTCCGGCGGGCGGCGGCGTGTCCTCCGCGCTCCAGCCCGGGCCGTTGACCGCCGGCTGCAGGCGATCTCATTCCCGAGAACCGTTTCCCCAACACCGCGACAGAACATGGCCGACCGCGAGACCGCGATTACCGCCGAGGCGGCGTCGAATATCGCCTTCGTCAAGTATTGGGGTGCCCGCGACCTCGAGCGCGCGATCCCAGAGAATCGGTCGATCTCGATGACTCTGACTCGCTGCCGGTCGATTTGCAGCGCGCGTTTCGAGCCCGGGGTCGCCTCCGCCGACGAGGTGCTGCTCGCCGAGGACGGAGCCGTCGCACCGGCGCCGGCCGCTTTCCGCGCGCGAGTCGTCAAGCATCTCGACTTCCTCCGGGCGACCTCTGGGCGCTTTGGCCGGATCCGTATTGCGACCCGCAACACCTTCCCCGCCGCCGCCGGCATCGCGTCGTCGGCGTCGGGTTTCGCCGCGCTCACGGTCGCGGTCACTCGCTGCCTCGGATTGTCGCCAGATCCGTCCCAGCTTTCGGGCCTCGCCCGGCGCAGCGGTTCCGGGTCGGCGTCGCGGTCGGTCCTCGGCGGCTTCGTCGAGTGGCCGAAGGGTTACACCGAGGAGGATTGCTACGCCACCGAGCTCGCTCCCGCCGAGGCGTGGGATCTCCGGGACGTCGTGGTGGTGGTCGAGCGCGGTCCCAAGGCGGTGTCGTCACTCGACGGCCACCGGCTCGCCGCGACCAGCCCGCACTACCGGGCTCGCCAGGCGTTGTTGGGCCCGCGTCTTGCGGCGGTGCGCCGCGCGATCGTCGATCGCGACCTCGAAGCGCTCGGGCCGGTGCTCGAGGAGGAGGCAATCGAGCTTCACCTGATCGCGATGTCGTCACGGCCGCCGGTGTTCTACTGGCGGCCGGCCACCCTGACCGTGCTCGGCGCGGTGCGCGCCCTGCGCGGCGATGGCGTCGCTGCCTATGCGACGATGGATGCTGGCGCCAACGTCCATGTGATCTGCGAGCCCGCTTGCGAGCCGGCCGTCATCGAGCGGCTCGGGGCGCTGCCGGACGTCTTGGAAGTGATCCCCGATCGGGTCGGCGGACCGCCGGTGTGGCGACCGGGTACCGAGCTGTGAATGAGCGCCTCGAAGGTGATGTGGTGAGCCGCCCGACGAAGTACGAAGAGCTGCTGGTCAAGACCAGCCGGACCTTCGCGGCGGCGATCCCGTTGCTCGAGCCGCCGCTCCGCGAGCAGGTGACCGTCGCCTACCTGCTGTTCCGGATCGCCGACACCTTCGAGGACGCGCACGCCCGCCCGCGGGCCGAACGGATCGCTGCGCTCGAAGACTTCGCCCGGCTTCTCGAAGGTCGGCGCACCGATGCCGAGGCGTTGGCGCGGTCATGGGTAGAGCAGGCGCCAAGCGACAACCCCGGCTACCTCGAGCTGCTCGCAGACAGCGACGAGGTGCTCGCGGAGCTCGGCCGTTTCGGCGCGGCCGCTCAGGCGAGCATCCGCGAGCACACCGCGCGCACCGCGCGCGGGATGAAGGAGTTCGTGGATCGGTCGGCCAGCGCTGGCGGTCTGCAGCTGCGCGACCTGGGCGAGCTCGAGCGTTACTGCTACGTGGTGGCCGGGATCGTCGGCGAGATGCTCACCGAGCTGTTCCTGATCGCGGCGCCTGCCCTCCTCGAGGTCGCTTCCGAGCTGCGCCCGCGGGCCTCTCGGTTTGGCGAGGCGCTGCAGCTGGTGAACATCCTCAAGGACGCCGCCGCCGACCAAGAAGAGGGGCGGTCGTTCTTGCCCCAGGCGGTCGATCGGGCCGAGGTCTTCGCCCGTGCCCGCGCCGACCTCGAAGTCGCCGGCGAGTACGTGCGCTGGGTCCAGCAAGGAGGCGGTTCTCGAGGCATCGTGGCGTTTACCGCCCTGCCGGTCCGGCTGGCGTGGGCGACGCTGCGCGAAGTCGAGGCCCGTGGGCCGGGGGCGAAGGTGGCACGCGACGAGGTGATGGCGATCCTCGCCGAGGTTCGCGCCGCAGTCGACGCTTCACGGTCGCCGATCCCGTAGCAGCCCGTGGTGGAGCCCTCGAGGAGCTGCGCGCGGGGATCTGCCGCGCAGGCTTGGCCGCGATCCCACCGGCGGCGCGACTTCGTCGCGCTGCGAGGGGGCGGCGTGGGCCCGTCTGCGGCGTTGCGCTCCCTCGACGATGTCCCAGCATCGACTACGCTCGCGCGCCTGGCATC
>JAQBHE010000707.1:0-5381 GCA_032128015.1 Holophagae bacterium | reverse complement strand
CTGCCGAGGTGGTGCAGGCGGAAGTGGCAGCAGGGCGTTTCGGTGCGACCGCGGACTTCGGACGGCTGGATGAGCCGGACGCGATCCTGATCTGTGTGCCAACGCCGCTGACTCCGCAGCGCGAGCCCGACCTCAGCTTCGTGGCGACGACCGCGCAGCGAATCCGCGAGCGGCTGCGCCCCGGGCAGCTCGTGGTCCTCGAGTCGACGACCTACCCTGGGACGACGGACGAGCTGTTGCGGGGCATCCTCGACGAGTCCGGCCTGGGCTGTGGCGTCGACTACTTCTTGGGGTTCTCGCCGGAGCGTGAGGATCCCGGGAATGCCCGCTTCCGCACCATCGACATCCCCAAAGTGGTCGGCGGGGTTGACGCGGTCGCGGGGGAGTTGATCGCAGCGCTCTACGCCAGGGCTTTCGGACGGACGGTGACGATGACCTCGGCGCGCGCCGCGGAAGCGACCAAGCTGACCGAGAACATTTTCCGGGCGGTGAACATTGCGCTGGTCAACGAGCTCAAGGTCATCTACGACCGCATGGGGATCGACATCTGGGAGGTCCTCGACGCCGCGGAAACCAAGCCGTTCGGCTATATGCGTTTCGATCCCGGGCCGGGTTGGGGCGGACATTGCATTCCACTCGACCCGTTCTATCTGGCGTGGAAGGCTCGCGAGTTCGGAACCAACACCCGATTCATCGAGCTGGCTGGCGAGGTCAACCGCCAGATGCCGGCGTACGTGGTCGACAAGACCCAGCGTGCGTTGAACTCCGCCGGCAAGCCGGTTGCCGGCAGTCGCATCTTGATCCTGGGAGTGGCCTACAAGAAGGACGTGGCGGATCTGCGCGAGAGCCCGGCGTTCGAAGTCATCGAGCTGCTCTTGGAGCTGGGGGCAAAGATCCGTGTTCACGATCCACACATCCAAGAGACCGTGCGCATGCGCAGCTGGCCGCAGATCGAGCCCATGCGCTCTGAGCCGCTCACCGAAGCTCTGTTGACAGCCTGCGACGCCGTCGTCCTGGTCACCAACCACACTGCGGTCGACTACGACTTCGTGGCCGAGCACGCGGCGTTGATCGTCGACACTCGGGGCGTCTACCACAAGGTCCGTCGCCCGAACGTGATCCCCGCCTGAGCGGCAATTTCCGTCTCAGATCTCGCGGCGACCGGCGAGCGACCGCGCCAGGGTCACCTCGTCGATGTAGTCGATGTCGGCGCCCACCGGCAGGCCGAATGCGAGGCGGGTGACGCGGACGCCGCGCGGGTGGAGCAGCCGCGCCAGGTAGAGTGCGGTCGCCTCACCCTCGACGTTGGGGTTGGTGGCCACCACCACCTCTAGGACGCCCTCGAGACGGTCGAACAGACCGCGGACCTGAAGCTGGTCGGGACCGATGCCGCGCTGCGGGGACAACGCCCCGAGCAAGACGTGATAGCGGCCGCGAAACTCGCCAGTGCGCTCGATCGGCTCGATGTTGAACGGCTCTTCGACCACGCACAGCCGGGTCGAGTCGCGGTCAGGAGAGGCACAGATCCGACACGGATCGACCGCGGTGATGGCGTTGCACAGAGAACAGTGAAAGAGCTTGTCCTTGACCTCGAGAATCGCGACGCTCAGCGCCTCGGCCTCGCTGCGGGTGATCCGGAGCAAGTGGTGAGCAAGCCGACCGGCGGTCTTCGGGCCGATGCCGGGCAGCCGCGATAGCTCGCCGATCAAACGTTCCAGGGGATCCGCGGCGCCGCGTTCCGAGGAGCGACTCACGGGGCAGTGGCGACGATCAAGGCGGGCCTTGTGTTCACGAGAGGCCGGGCAGTCCGAGGCCGGGGGCGAGGCTGCCGAGGCGTTGCTGAACCTCGTCGTCGACCTTGCGGCACGCCTCGTTGACCGCCGACAGCACCAGGTCCTGCACCATCTCAGGATCAGCCGGGTCGAGCACTTCGGGGTCGATCTTGACCGACAAGAGGGTCTTCGAGCCGCTCATCCGCACCTCGACCATGCCGCCGCCGACGCTGGCCTGGACCTCGAGCTCGGCGAGCTCGCGCTGCATTCGCTCTTGGAGCTGCTGCGCTTGCTTCATCATCTTCTGCAGGTTCATGGCCAGACTCCATCCATGGTTCGGCTCAATCGTTCGGCCCAATCAGTTCGGCTCAATCGTTCAGTGGTTCGGCGCTGGCGGCGGCGCGTCGGCCTTCGGCTTGCGGACTTCGACCGACTCCACCTTGCCACCGAAGATGTCGAGCACCGCCTGGACGGTCGGGTGACCCGAGGCGGCATGCAGCCGATCCGGCGCGTCGGCGGCCGGTCGCGGCCGCGCTGGCGCCGGCGTTGCCTCGCTTGGATCGGCGCGCAGCCGCGACATTCGGCCTTCGAGGCTGCGCCAGCGGACCTGGGGCCCCCAGACCGCGGCGACCGCCTCGTCGAGCAGTGTCCGGCTGCGGGCGAGGGCGTCGCGCAGCAAGTGATTCTCGGGAGCCGAGACGATGTCGAGGCCGCGCTCGGAGAACGCGAGCTCGGCGAGGTCGAGGTGGGCGCGCAACGACGGCTTCTTGCGCCGCACCAGGTCGAGGAAGGAGGGAATGGCTCGGTCGTGATCGCGGGGCGAATCGTCTTCCGCGGTGCTCGGGTCAGGACCGGCATCCTCGCCGCCGTTAGCCGGGTCATCGCGATCGTTGGCGGCCGGTGCGTCGGCGGCCGCCTGGGCCGGTGGGGCGGACACCCCGCGGCTAGACGTTTCACGGCGCGACGTTTCACGGCGCGACGTCTTGGCCGGGCGCGTCGGCCGCCGCGTCGACGAGGGTGCGGGAGGTTGGGGCGCAGAAGTTTGGGGCGCAGAAAGCCGCGGCGTGGGTGCGGCGTCTCGGCCGGCGCTGGCGGCGGCCGGCGTCGAAGCGAGGAGCTCTTCCAGACGCACCAGCTTGGGCAACTCGGCGGCGCGTAGCCAGGCGATCTCGAGCGCGAGCCCGGTGGTCTCGCTGCGTCGCACCAGTTGCTCGCTCGCCAGCAGCTGGTTGAGCAAGCGCAGCAGGTTCTCGTAGCCGGTGTCGTTGGCGATCTGACGCAAGGACTCGACGTCCTCGTCGGGCAGGTCGACCTGACCCGGGTCGGCGCCAAGAGCAAGGTGCAGCGCGTCGCGACAATAGCCAAGGAACTGGGAGTAGGAGTGGCGGGGATCCCAGCCGTTGTCCTCGATCTGACGGACGGTGGCGCTGACCTCGGCGGCGTGGCCGCCGAGCACCGCACGCAAGAGGTCTTCGAACAGGCCGGTCTCGAGCCCGCCGAGCAGGCGGCTCGCATCGCCGTCGCCGATCGCGCCGCTGCCGAAGGTCGCGAGTTGATCGAGCAGCGCCACCGAGTCGCGAACGCTGCCTTCGCCGGCACGGGCGATCAGCCGCAAAGCACGGTCGGAGGTCGAGATCCCCTCGGCGTCGCTGACCTGTCGCAAATGGGCGGCGACGGTCTTGGCGGAGACCCGACGAAACCGGTACTCCTGGCACCGCGACAGAATGGTCGCCGGCACCGCTTCGCTCTCGGTGGTGGCGAACAGGAAGGTGAGGTGGGGCGGCGGCTCCTCGACGATCTTGAGCAGGGCGTCGAAAGCCTGGCGCGACAGGCGATGGATTTCGTCGAGCACCACGACCTTGTAGCGGTCGCGCGCCGGGCCGTAGCGCAGGCTCTCGGTCAGCTCGCGGACTTGCTCGACCTTGGAGTAGGTCGCGGCGTCGATCTCGAGAACGTCGAGGTCGGAGCCGGCGGTGATCTCGCGGCACTGCACGCATTGATTGCAGGGCTCGGGAGTCGGACCGCGCTCGCAGTTGAGCGCCTTGGCGAACAGCCGCGCGGCGGTGGTCTTGCCGACGCCGCGGATGCCGGAGAATAGGTAGGCTTGGGCGATGCGACGCTCGGTCAGGGCATTGCGCAACGCGGTGACGATCGGCTCCTGGCCGATCAGCGCCGCGAAATCTTGCGGCCGCCACTTGCGGGCTAGAACCTGGTAGGTCATCGGTCGGAGTCGAGGGGCACAGTGCTGTGGCGAGACAGTGCAGCGGCGAGACAGTGCAGCAGCGAGACAGTGCAGCAGCGAGACAGTGCAGCAGCGAGGCGGTAGCGGAGCTGTCGATGAAGGGCTCCGGCTGATCTGCGGCACTCGTGCGAGCGCCTTATCGCTGCTCCCTTCCGGGCCTGACGAGGTTCGGCGTCGACCGATGCACAGGGCCCGAACCCTTCATCGACAGCTCTGGGGTCCCAAGCCGCTCGGTCATGGTATGGCCGGCCTCGCGGTCTGTAAAGGAGCGCGCAGCCGTGATCGCCGGGTAGCCCCCGGTCGGGTTCTCAACGACCGTCGGCGGCTGAAGCCCGACCGGGCTCGAAGCCCGCTACAATCCTTGGTTGGCTGCGGCTTAGGGCGAGCGCCGATGGACGAGTTCTGGATGCAGCAGGCGCTCCAGCTAGCGCACCAAGCCGCCGGGCTGGGCGAAGTGCCGGTGGGAGCGGTGGTGGTGCGCGACGGCGCGGTGGTCGGACGGGCCTTCAACCGGCGCGAGAGCGACGGCGACCCGCTCGCTCATGCCGAGGTGTTGGCGCTTCGCCAGGCGGCGCTTCAGCAGACCGGGTGGCGACTCTTGGGGTGCACCCTGTTCGTGACCCTCGAGCCGTGTGCGATGTGCGCGGGTGCGCTCGTCAACGCTCGGGTCTCGCGGTTGGTGTTCGGCACTTTCGACCCCAAGGCAGGGTTTTGCGGCTCGCTTGGTGATATTGTTCGCGATTCGCGGCTCAACCACCGAGTCGAGGTTCGCTCGGGGGTTCTCGGGGAGGAGTGCTCCCAGCTGCTGAAGGATTTCTTTGTCAGACTGAGATGAGGATCGCGCTCGCTGGCAGCGAGGAGCGGATCTTGGATACCGAGAAGGGCGGAGGGCGACCGGAGCGAGCACGGAGAGGTGACCGAGTGGCCGATGGTGCACGACTGGAAATCGTGTGTAGGGCAAAACTCTACCGTGGGTTCGAATCCCACCCTCTCCGCCAGTCCACCGCGAACCTCGTGCTTCCGGGAGCTCGGTGAAAAGCAACTCGAGGAAAGTAACTCGAGGATCGATCGAGGGCTCAACGACGACGAAGGGGATTTGCAGAGTCGGGCCGGTTCAGGAGATTCAGGAGAGGTGCCAGAGTGGTCGATCGGGGCGGTCTCGAAAACCGTTGACCGTTCACGCGGTCCGTGGGTTCGAATCCCACCCTCTCCGCCAGAGCGCCGGCCTGCGACTAGCAGGATGGCCAGCGAGCAAGTCATAGCAAGAGCAAAGGGGAAAAGTCGTGAAGAGGACGTATCAGCCGAACAACCGTCGGCGAAAAAAGACCCATGGCTTTCGGTCGCGGATGAGCACGAAGAACGGACGC
>JAQBHE010000706.1:0-11447 GCA_032128015.1 Holophagae bacterium | reverse complement strand
GGACAGTGGCCGAAGTGGTTGCGGGCGGTCATCAGGCTCTGGTCATCGATCCGCGGGACGGCAACGGCTTCGGCGCCGTGCCGTCCGAGGCCGCGACCGGCCAAATCGGTTCCTGATCGACGACCGCCGCGAAGCGTCGCGTCTGCGGCGGGGCCCGCGACCTGCGCTCACCGCCGCACGAACGCCATCCCGCGCGCGCGCGCCACGTCTCCGAGCGCCACCAGGAGCAAGTCGGAGTCCCCGGTTTCGAGCACCGCCGTCAGATACTCCGCCACCGCTGTATCGTCCGTCAGATACCGCGCCGCGTCGAAGGTCAGTAGCTTGGTCCCGGGTTTCGTCTTCGTCATGGTTCGATCTCCAGTTCCGCCGCCATCCGCTGCGCCCGAAGAATGTCCTTGCGTTGGCTGCTCTTGTCACCGCCCGCGAGCATCACCACGAGCACCTGACCCCGCCGAGTGAAGTACAGGCGGTAGCCCGCCCCGACATCCACCCGCATTTCCGAGACGCCCTTGCCCACCGGTCGCCAATCGCCCAGGCTTCCCGCCTCCACGTGCCGGAGCCTGGCAGCGATCCGAACTTGCGCCCGTCTGTCCGACATGCCATCGAGCCAGTCCTGAAAGACCTGCGTTTGGCGCAGGATGATCACGGTTCAACTGTATCTAGATGGATACATTCAAGCAAGGGCTTGCCGGCCGGAGCGCCCCGGGACCGCGGCCGTCCGGTCAGAGACTTACGGTGCTCTCCGACCCGAAGGCGACGCTGCTATGAACAGGGGGTGGTAACGTCCTCGTGGCAAAACCACTGTCGGGCGAGAGGAGTGAGCCGATGGCGACGCCGAGCGCGGGGAACGGGGGTTGGGGGCTTTGTGGATCGGTGCGTTGATGGTCCCCTTGGTGTGCGCTGGCCTGGCCGCGGCGCAGGGCGAAGCGCGACAAGACCTTGGAGGACCGCGAGGTGAGCAAGCTCCGACAGCGAGTCATCGCCGATCTCGGTCGTCAACTGGGGGCGTTTCTGCGAGAGTAGCGGAGCGGGTCGGCAAGGCGGCCAGCACGCCCGAGGCCCCGTCGAGGCGACAGATGTTTCGGTGCCTGTCACTTCTTCTCTCGGGATCGACTTGGAGGTGAAAATGAGCTGCCGGCGGATCATTCGACTTGCGTCTTCGATGCTCTTGATGGTTGCGTTCGGCTGTTCGAGCGAGCCTCGCGATGCGGCGATCGATCCGGCGGCAGACGCCGCCCCCAGTGGGCCGCCGGCCTGGATCTTGGCGTCGTTGGTGCAACCCCGGGGGCTGGTCAAGAGCGATCCAGGCGCCGGAGATGAATACCTGCTCTTTTCCCAGTTGACCAGCGACACCGAGTACCTGATCGATCGCGCCGGACGCGTCGTGCACAGCTGGAAGGGCGAGTACGCCACGGGCTCGAGCTACCTGATGGACAACGGCGACCTGCTGCGCGGGGTGCGCATGGCCGAGCCGCCGAACTTCCGGGCCGGCGGAGTCGGCGGGTACCTCCAGAGGTTGTCGTGGGACGGCGAGGTGTTGTGGCACTGGCAACTGGGCGACGAGCAGCGCATGGCGCACCACGACATCGAGCCGCTGCCCAATGGCAACGTCCTGGTGCTCGCCTGGGAGCGAATTTCGCCGGAGCAGGCCGCGGCGGCCGGGCGTCGACCCGAGCTGACCAACCAGCAGGGCCTGTGGTCCGACTGGATCGCCGAGGTCGAGCCGTTGGCTCCGAACGATGCCCGGATCGTCTGGGAGTGGCATGTCTGGGATCACCTGGTCCAGAACCACGACCCCCAAGCACCGAACCACGGCGACCCGACCGCTCACCCGCACCGCTTAGACGTCAACGCCGACGCCTCCGCGCCGACGATCGACGAGGAGGAGCTCGCGCGGCTCAAGGCCCTCGGTTACATGCCCGCGGACGCCACGATCCAGGACGCGGGCTCCGACTACCTGCACGCCAACAGCCTCGACTACCACGCCGGCCTCGACCAGATTCTGGTCAGCCTTCCGGAGATCGGCGAGATCTGGATCATCGATCACTCGACGACCACCGCGCAGGCAAGGTCTTCGGCCGGTGGTCGTTCGGGGCGAGGCGGTGACCTTCTCTACCGCTGGGGTAACCCCCAGAACTACGGCCGCGGAAATGTCGAGTCGAAGCAACTGTTCTACCAGCATCAGGTTGAGTGGGTGCCGGAGGGGTTCCCGGGCGCCGGCAATATCACGCTGTTCAACAACGGTAGCGGTCGCCCCGACGGCGACTGGTCCTCGATCGTCGAGCTCACGCCGCCCCTCGAGAAGGACGGCAGCTACCCCTTGGCCGCGGGCGAGCCTTGGGGACCGGCAGCGCCCAGTTGGCGGTATTTGGCCGAGGAAAGAGGCAACTTCTTCGCGCCGTTCATCTCGGGAGTCCGCAAGCTGGAAACCGGCCACCTGCTCGTTTGTTCCGGCCCCCAAGGTCGTTTCTTCGAGGTCACGCCGCAGCGTGAGATCGTCTGGGAGTACTTGAACCCGTTCCACGGCGAGGTGCCGGGGTGGAACCCGCCGGGTACCGAGGACGTGCCCTACGGGTCTTTTCGCGCTATTCCAGTGCCGCCGGACCATCCGGGGCTGGCGGGTCGTCGGCTCGCCCCGCTCGACCCCCAGCCGACGCCCTACGTGCCACCACCGAGATCAGCGCCTGAGTAGGCGCGTCGGTCGAAGCGAGGCGAGTTGGAGCCGGAATCGATCGGCCAAGAACACCGCGCTGCGGCGTCACCAGAGTGACCGATACTTCGGCGCCTCTCGTTCTTCAGGAGCAGGGGAAGCCGGCGGTGTCGGTGATGGTTGCGAAGGGCGGGCCGGCCTTGTGCTCGTAGCGTTTCGCGGCGCCGGTCTTGGTGTCGGTGAGGTCGATTTTGACGCCGACGTTGGTCAGACCGCCGGCGAAGAACCAGAATCGGTTGTTGATCGCGCAGGCGTCGAGCACCTTGCCCACCAGCTCGAAGTTGTTGTTGGTGAAGAACCAGAACACCCCGGTCTCGTCCTCCAGGCGGCCGCCGACCCCGGGGCCTGAGGCGCCGCCGGGCTGGCTCCAGGTGACGTCGAGCCGGAAGCGGCTGCGGTTGAGGCACACCGAGCTCGAGTCGCCGCCGCAGGCCGCTCCCGAGGCTTCGCGCTTGCGGGCGAGCTGGCGCTGGCGAGCCGGGTCCACGATCTCGATGCCGGTGCGGCGGGCGCTCGCTATCGGGTCGGCGCGCGCTGTCGCGATCTCCTGGGTGGTGCAAGGAAAAGCGTTGGTCTCGAGGATCGGGACGAACGGACCTCCCGGGCTCGAGTAGAAGCGGCCCTGATGGGTGAGGGTGTCCTGCACCGAGAAGTCGACCTCGAGGTCGGTGAGGCCGCTCGCGAAGAACCAGCGGTGACCGTTGATTCCGCAGCCGTCGAGGGTCTTGACCAGCAGCTCACGGTTCTCGCGGTTGAAGAACCAGAAGCTTCCCGAGTCGCCGGTGAGCGCCCGGGCGTGGCCCTTACCGGTGCTCCCGTCGCTCGCCCGCCAGTCGACCTTGACCGAGAACCGGTTACCCAGGCCGCAGAAGGTCCGGTCGTTGTCGGCGCACCCGGGAAGGCGGAGGATTCCTGGCCGGGGCGTGACGGTGCCTGTGGCGTCGAGCTCTGTGGAATCACGGGACCGGAAGAGGCCGCGGGGGAAGTTCCCGAGCTGGTGGATCGAGTCACCCTTGATCGACAACGATGAGGCCCACACTCCTTCATGGGCGAGCGGGTAGGGGGCTGTGAACGTCAAATCGGGCGGCAGATCGAGCACGTTCCGATCGGGGCTGTCTTCGACGATGCCGCCAGGGATTGCCAGGTAGACGTTGCCGCTCAGCGGATCAGAAACCGCGTCGAGCTTGATGTCGAAGAGGTTCTCGAAACTCGGGTCGTCGCTGGCTCCCCCGAAGTAGAAGTAGTTGTACGCCGCCGCGCCGGTCGGGGAGAGAATGGTCCCGCCGGTTCCGAGCTGGTCGGCGAAGCGCGAGTACGACGCTCGGAGCAGAGTCTTGCGGTCTTTTCCGAGTGCGTATGTGACGCCCAGACGAGGGGTGATCGACTCGAAGTCGAAGCCCGGATCATTCGTCGGGAGGATGTTCCCGAGATCGACGGAGTCGGTGCGCTGGTAGTGGTCGAAGCAGCCCCGGCCGAAGGGTCCCGGCTGGCTCAGGATGATCTCGGTATCCTGCACGCTCGCGGGGTTGAAACCTCCTACGAGTTGCACTTTGAAGCGCGACTCGCCGATGAAGGGAGTGCAGCCGGGTGGCCCGGTCGCCGGCGGCGGCTGCCCGAGGGCCTGAAACACCATGTAGTCATCGCCCATCGACACGCCGGTGAAGGCGTGACCCCCGGTGACCCAGCTGTTGATCGCGCCGCCAGCGGGAACATTCTCCAGGAACAACGGCGGGTCGTTTCCATTGAGCTCCCAGAACTGGAGCTGGTGCTTCGTGAGGTCTTGAAACCCGACGTGGCCGTTGTCGAAGACCACCGGGTTTCCACCGAAAACGTTGCCGTTCAGGTTGAAGAAGCTGTCGAACCCGGGATTCGGAAAGCTGTCGAGCGACTTGCGACCGACCCAGACATCGATCGAGGTCGCACCGGAGGTCACCTCGTTCCAGGAAACGAACAGCTCGCCGTCCTGGATTCTGCCCTGAGGATTGAGAATCCCACCGCTGGCGAGATGGGTGGTGTTGCCTTCCGAGCCGACGAGGCCCATCGAAGCGACGCTGGCCCCGGGCAACCGCTGGACCACGACCCACGGCTCGCGGGAGGTCGGGATCTTGTCGAGCTCTGTCTGGGTCACCTCGGTCCCGGTCGAGATCTTCCGTTCGTCCAGCAGCGGCGACTCGGAGGTCACCGTGATGACCTCCTCGACCGCCGGCGTGAGGGTGACCTCCACAGTGGTGTCGCGCCCGACTTTGACGTCGATGTTCGGGTACTCGACCGTGGAGAATCCGTCGAGCGCCGCCGTGAGCTGATAGCCGCCCGGCGTGAGGCCGAGGAAGCGGAATTGCCCCTGGGCGTTGGTCACCTGGACTTGAGGCGGGCCGTTGCCGGTGATGGTGACGGTTGCTCCCGGCAGGCTCTGCCCCTGGTTGTCGGTGACTGTGCCGTAGAGGTTGCCGGTCTGGAGCTGCGCGCTCGACGGACCCGTCATCAGACCGAGGGTGATCACGAGGAGCACCAGGATCCAGGGCGAACTGCGGGCTCGTCCCATTGTCGGGGCGGGAAACGCCGGCAGGAAGCGGCGCCCGCTTCTCGAAGCTGCGAACACGGTCGTGAAACGCTAGCACAACCGTGAGTTCCGAGACCAGCGATCGCCCGAGCTCGCCGCTCCTCGACCGATCGCGCCAGGCACGCTGGTGCCCTGGGTCATGCCGCTGGCCCACCGCGGGCCGCTGGACTCAGGCCGAGGCGAGCGCTGCCAACACCGTGCGCATGGTCAGGATACCGATGATCTTGCCCTCGGCGTCGAGGATCGGCAGGTGGCGGTAGCCGTCCACACCCATGCGGTGCAGCGCGAACACGACTCGATCCTCTCCGCGCAGCGTGTAGGGATCGCGGGTCATGACTTCGGCGACCGTGGTTTCGTCGAGGCTGCGGTCGCGAACCAGCACTCGCGACGCCAGGTCGCGCTCGGTGAACACGCCGACCAGACCCTCGCCCTCGGTGACCACGAATACACATCCTTCGTGGTGCTCGCGCATCAGCCGCGCCGCTTCGCCGACGCTGGTAGTCGGCGCGACGGTCAGCGCCTTCTTGAGCGGCAGCTCGTCGATCTTGCGGGCGAGCAGGGGATCCTCTCGCGACAGTTCCCGCGAGCGCACGTCGAGACCGGCGAGGTCCATGCCGCACGACGCGCACAGGTCTTCGCCCTGAATGTTGTCTTCGCCACAGCTCGGGCACTCCATCTCAGGCTCCGTCCGGGCGGCGGAACTGCTGGTGGAGGCGCGGCGGCAGGTTGATGACCTGCTGCGGATACTGGTCGGTCAGGAACTGCGTCAGGTCGTTGGTAGTAAGCAGCCCACGAAGTCGACCCTCGCCATCGACCACCACCAGGTGACGATGGCGATTGCGATTCATCGTCTCGATCGCTTGGTGCAGGGTCGCACGCCGCTCGATGCACACCGGCGGCTTGCTCATCACCGCCTCGAGCCGGATCTTGCGCCGGCGCTCGCGGGTGAGATCGTCGCTGCCCGATCGGTGGAGGACATCGCGCTCGGTGAGGATGCCGATCGGCCGTAGCTCCGGGTCGACCACTACGATCGCGCCGCGGCGCCCGCGCACCAGGAACTGCAAGGCCTGGTGGAGGGTGGCTTCGGGCGGCAGGCGGGGCGCCGGCAGCGGTCCGAGCTCGAGAACTCGGCTGTCGCGGATCAGATCGTGAAGGAGCACTGCCGCCATGGTACCGCGAACGGGGTTCGGACGGGAGCACCGTTGAGCGCGCACGCTCCGGCCGCCGAGGTTTCTGCCGAAAGGCCAGGAGCCCGCCGAGGGCCAGTCGCTTATTCGGTCTGTCGCCTATTCGGTCTGGCCCATCGACCGCCGATAGTCGCGAACGAACGCCGCCGAGTGGCTCTCGAGACCGCCGTAGGGGCCGGGCTGGTAGGCGCGGGAGCGGATGCCGAGCTGGGCGCGGCGGCAAAGCTCCCAGTCCTGTTCGTTGGTGGTGTGCCAGAAGTCGACCGCTGGGCCGGGGTCGAAGCCGGGCTCGGCGATCGCTCGCGGATCGAAGAACCAATCCGAGACGATGCGCGTGCGGTCGCAGCGCAGCGGCTCGATGCGGTGGGTGAGCACGTAGTCAGGGTGAACGCTCAGGAACAGGTTCGGGAAGATCGTGTAGTAGTAGACCCGCCGCAGGTCGTCGCCGCTGACGTCGCCGAGCGGTGGTGCGCAGGCCCTGCCGGTGGTGGTCAGGCTCTCGGCCTCGGGACGCAGGAACATCGGGCCGCCAACCACCGGGCCGTCGTCGAGGTCGCTTTGCGAGCCCATGAACGGAGTCAGGCGGTTGAGCGCCGGGTGGGCCACCGGGCAGTGGTAGCACTCGCTGTAGTTCTCGAAGAACAGCTTCCAGTTGGCGTCGACCTCGTAGACCTTCCGCTCCACGGAGCGCAGCTCGGCGAGCCGCCAGGCGTCGAACTTGCCGAGCAGCATCGCGCGAGCGCTCTCGAAGGGCTCGGGATCGGGGTCGAGCGACACGAACAGGAAGCCGTCCCAAACCGCGAGCGGCGCCGGAACGAGCGCATAGCGGCTCTTGTCGAGCGGTGGGTCGCCCTCGCCGGTCATGTTCGGGGCGGCGACCAGCGCGCCGTCGAGGCCGTAGACCCAGGCGTGGTAAGGACAGACCAGCGCCGCCCCGGCATCGCCGCGCTCCTCCCAGCACAGCTGGGTGCCGCGGTGGCGGCAGACGTTGAAGAACGCGCGCAGTGTGCCCTGGCCGTCGCGCACCACGATCAGACTCTCGTCGGCAAGATCGACGCGCAGGAACGAGCCCGAGCGCGGCAGCTCGGAGGCGTGGCCGGCGCACAGCCAGCTGCGCTCGAAGACTCGCCTTCGCTCCTGGTCGAACAGCGCCGGCGATGCGTAGTGGTCGGCGCTGAGGGTGAGGGTGCCGCGGGCACTGCGGGTGATCGTCATGGCGCTTTGAAGAGTACCGAAGAGCCGTGGATGGGGGAAGGCTGCGGTGGACGAAGACGGCCCGGAGGTCAGCGCCTCGACAGCATGTGGTCGAGGCGGGGCTGCACCCCGGAATGTGGCTACCCTGATCCGCCCATGTCGCCCGTGATCGCACCGCGACAGTCTGTGATGCGCGTGACCTACGTCTTGCCGCAGGTCGAGCTGAGCGGCGGCAACAAGGTGGCGCTCCAACGTCGCGGACGAGTTGCGGCGGTGCGATCTGTTGCTCTTCCTCTGGCGCAGCAACGAAGGGTTCGGCCTGCCGGTGCTCGAGGCGACGGCGAGCGGAGTGCCGGTGGTGGGGTCGCGGATCCCGTCGCTCGAGCTCCTGGCGCCTTCGGGGGTCGATCTCGTGGAGCGCACTCCGAAGGCCTTCGCCGACGCCGCTTTCTCGCTGCTGCGCAGCCGTGTCGCTGGCGAGCCCAGCGCTGGCTTGCGCGCGATCCATGCACGCGCTTCGGCGCCGCGATCGTGCTACCCAAGCTCGAGGACGCGGTGCGTTGGGCCGCCGACTACCACTCGGCGGGATGACGCTTCTGGAAGTGGGTGTCGTGAGCGGCGCTCCGCTCCTGGTCGGGGCGGCCGTTGGTGTAGTAGTAGAAGGAAAGCGACTTGCGGCTCGAGCCTTCGGGGCAGCGCAGCGGCTCGGGGTGGCCGTGGTAGGAGTCGCTGGTGGTACTGAACACCACGGTGCGGTTGAACAGCGGCAGGATCCTCTGCTCACACCGTGACATGTCTCTCGACCACAGCTCGAGATGCCCGCCGTACTCCTCACGCCAATCCTTGTTGAGGTAGAGCAGCAGGTTGAGCCGGCGGTCGAGTCCCAGCTTGGGGTGGACGTTGAAGTCGGCGTGGATCTTCAGGAAGCCCCCGGGCAGGATCTGGTGGGGGCCGGCGCCGCCGTAGTAGGGATCGGGAATCAGCCCGTCGATGCCGGTGAGGCGTTCGAGCAGCTCGAGTACCGGCGGGGTGCCCATGAACACCAAGAAGCGGGCGAGCGGGTCGCTGAGGGTCGAGTGGTAGTCGTAGCCGAGCTTGCGCTCCTGCTGGTTCTCGAAGCGCCGCCATTCGAGTCCGTCGGGTTTCGGGAAAGCTCCGAGCAGGCGCTCGACCAGATCGGCGTCGAACAGGCCGTCGAGGACGATGTGGGGGAAGGGCGACGCCGAGCGGTACTTGTCGGCGTGCGCGTCGGGATCGAAGTCGGCGACGATCGAGCTGCCCGGCAACATGGCCGGCGACTATAGCCTTGAGCAGGTCCTTCGTTGGACCCGATCTTGTCCGAGTTGACGTTTGTAGACTCGCGGCGAGGAGCCCGAGAGGTGTACGGCTACGACCTGGCGCAGATTCATCACCTCGGGTTCGGCGACTTTTCCCGAAACGCCGCCCCCGGCCTCCTCGAGATGATCCGACGCGCCGGCAAGCGGGGCGGGCGGGTCGTCGACCTCGGGTGCGGCAGCGGTCTCTGGCTGCGCCAGGCCGAGCTTGCGGGCCACCCGGTCTACGGCATCGATGTCTCGCCGCAGCTCCTCGAGATCGCGCGCCGCGAGGTCCCCGATGCGGCCCTGGTCGGGGCTTCGATCTACGACACCGAGATCCCCGCCTGCGACGTGGTCACCGCCCTCGGTGAGGTGCTGAGCTACCTCCCGGAGGCCGAGGCCGAACCGCGGTCGCTCGATGAGCTCTTCGTGCGCATCGCCCGAGCTCTGTCACCGGGTGGCCTGTTCATCTTCGACGACGTCGTCGAAGGGCCGCCGCTGGACTACCGGAGTTTCCGAACCGGCGACTCGTGGGCGGTGCTGGTCGAGGTCGCCGAGGACCGCGAACGTCGCCGGCTGGTCCGCGAGATCACCACCTTCTTCGAGCACTGCGGCTACTACCAGCGCGCAGCCGAGCGTCACGTGCAGGTTGTTCGGTCGCGTGCCGAGGTGGAGACCGCGCTGCGTCGGGCGGGGTTCTCGGTCCGCGCGATGCGCCGGTATGGCGACCTCGAGCTGGCGCCTCGGCGTCTCGCCTTTCGTGCGCGGAGGCGGTAATTTGGCCGCGCACCAGCAGATGGGTCTGCCGCGGTTCCTCGAGCCGTTTCATGGTCACGTTTGGAGGTTCCAGTCGGCAGTGCAAGAATAGTGGCTCTGCGGCCAGCAGGTGTCTGTCCCCGGTCGCGTCTCGTCCACCCCATTGGGGAGCATAGGGAGTATCACCATCACTGCGAAAGTTTTTGTCGGAAACCTGAGCTTCGACACCCAATCCAACGAGCTCCAGAGCTTGTTCTCGGAGGTCGGTCATGTCGTCGAAGTGTTCTTGCCCACCGATCGCGCCACCGGTCGCCCGCGCGGTTTCGCCTTCGTCGAATTCGACGATGACAACGCGGCGGCCGACGCCGTCAAGAAGTACGACGGCTACGAGCTGCGCGGTCGCAACTTGCGGGTGAACGCCGCAGAGGCTCGCCCGCCGCGCCCCAACTTCAGCCCGGGTGGAGGAGGAGGGGCGCCGGGAGGCGGTGGAGGCTTCTCGCGACCGAAGGGTAGCCGGAGGAACGTGCGCTCGAAGAAGCGCAGCCTCTGATCCGGCGTCGCGCGCGGCGTGGGTGGATCGCGAGCGCTGAAGCGGTTGCCACCCGCCTTGCCGGCCGCAGCGGTCGGGCCTTCGTAGCAAGGTCGTGCTCAGCGCCCCAAGAGCCAACCGAGCGACTCGAGGGAACCGAGATCCGCACTCGACGGGACTGAGTCCAAGAGGCTTGATCGTCATGAGGATGCCGCCGAGCCTGGCCAAGCTAGCGGTCTTCCTGGGGCTCGGCCTCGGGGTCTTCGCGCTTGAGCGCTGGGTCCGCGGGGCCGGCGACCCTGAGAGCCGGAGGATCGACGTCGGCGCTGCCGAGATCGCGCGGCTCGCGGGGTTGTGGCAGACCCAGGCGCAGCGGCCGCCGAGCGCCGCCGAGCTCGCCGGTCTGATCGACGACCACGTGCGCGAAGAGATCCTCTACCGCGAGGCGCTGCGCCTGGGGCTCGATCGCGACGACACGATCGTCCGCCGTCGGTTGGCGCAGAAGATGTCGTTCATGATCAGCGACACGGCTCGGATCCCAGAGCCGACCGCGGACGAGCTGCTGCGGTTCTTCGAGGAGCATGCCGACCGCTACCGGGAGCCGGGCCGCACTTCGTTCGTCCACGTCTACTACAGCCGTGAGGTGCGGGGCGAAGAAGCCGCTCTCGCCGCCGGCCGCGATCTTGCCGCGCTGGGTGCAAACGGCGCGGCGGACGAGGAATGGCGGCGAATGGGTGACCCGTTCATGCTCCAGCGCGAGTACGCTGAGCGCAGCGAGCGCGAGCTCTCCGAGTTGTTCGGAGGCGGATTCGCCCGAGGTCTGGCCGAGCTCCCGACGGGCGAGTGGAGCGGTCCGCTGGCTTCGGCGTTCGGGGTGCACCTGGTGCGGGTGCTGACGCGGTCGGCGCCCGGACAGCCCGACCTTGCCCAGGTCCGCTCGCGAGTGCTCGAGGACTACCGGGCGACTCGCCACCGCGAGGCGAACGAGGCTGCCTACGAGGGCCTGCACAAGCGCTACCGCGTGACGGTCGAAGGCATCGAAGGGTTCGAACGTGACGTGCCGGGCTCGGACGGTTCAACCGCGCAAGCCGAAGGCGGCGGCGGGTCCGGGGTGGATCCTCGCGGCCGGGGCGCTCACCGTCGCGCTGTACGGCTGCCTGGGCCTCGCGCTCGCGCACGGAAAGCCGTGGACGCT
>JAQBHE010000705.1:0-4334 GCA_032128015.1 Holophagae bacterium | reverse complement strand
CGGCCGAGTTGCCGGCCGGTCGTTACCGCTCTCCGTCCTCGGCGGGTGCGAGCAGGCGGAGCGCGAGGCGGGTCAGCTCGCGCTCGAGCGCGCGGTCACCGGCGAGCGGGAGGAAGGCAACCGCGCGGCCCTGGCAATCGGCGTCGAGCTGACGCCACAGGTCGGGGTTCTTCACCGGCGCGCCGCTGCTGGTCCTGAAACCACGGCGCTTCCAATCCGCGAGCCACTCGCTGGCGCCCCGACGCAAGTAGTCGCCCGAGCGCACGGCGAGACGCCGCCCCTTCGGGACCTTGCGCAGCACCGCGAGTGCAGCCTCGAGCTCGAGGCGGTTGGCGGTCGTCGACGCGGATTGGCCGGTCATCGACGTGGCCTCGCCGCCCTCGGTGAGTCCCGCTGCCCAGGCGCCGCGATCGCCGCGGCAGACGACCCGGATGACCGCTTCGATGTCGCTGGGCTCGGTCAAGCGTTCGGAGCGCCCCTCGCAGTTGCTAGCAGTCACCAAGGTTCCTGCGCGGCTGGACGTGGACTTGAGCTTGGCGATCTCGGAAGTCGCCAGTTCGTCGGCGCGCTCGTTGTGGAGGTGTCCCGCGTGGCCGCGGACCCAGTGCCAGCGGATCTGGCGGCGGGCATCGAGGTCGCCCAGGCGTTGCCAGAGGTCGACGTTCTTGACCGGGTGGGCCTGGCCTCGAGAATCGAAACGTTGCCAGTTGCGCCGGATCCAGCCCGGCAGCCACTTGGTGATTCCCTGGCGCAGGTAGGTCGAGTCGGTGAACAGGTCCACCGCCACGGCCTCGTCGAGACTCTCGAGGGCGCGGATCGCCGCGGTGAGCTCCATCCGGTTGTTGGTGGTGTCCGGCTCGCCGCCGGCGAGCTCGCGGACCCGCTCGGTGGTCGGATCCCGGATCACCGCCGCCCAACCTCCAGGTCCTGGATTCGGGTTGGCGCCGCCATCGGTGAAGACTTCGCGCCGCTCGTCCCGTTTCTGGGCGTGCTTCTGGGAGTCGGTCATCGAGCCTGCTCGCGGGTGGTCAGGAACTTCACTTGGGGCCAGTCCTGACGCGCCCGATCGAGGTAGTAGACGCTGTTGGTCAGGAACACCGGTCGCTGGTTGTGATCGGTGGCGATCTTGGCCTCGTTCCGGTCGATGAACAGCTTGAGGGCGCGCGGGTCGTCGGCGACCACCCAGCGCGCCAGGTTGACCGACGTCGTCTCGTACTGGGCTTCGATCTCGTACTCGGTGCGGATGCGGTCAGCGAGGACATCGAACTGGAGCGCGCCGGCGACCCCGACGATCCAGTCGGCGCCGAGCCGCGAGCGGAACACTTGAGCCGCGCCTTCCTCGGCGAGCTGGAGCAGGGCGCGCGAGAGGTGCTTGGCACGCATCGGGTCGCGCGGCCGGACCTTGCGCAAGAGCTCGGGCGCGAAGGACGGGACGCCGGTGAAGTGGAGGACCTCGCCCTCGGTGAGCGAGTCGCCGATCGCCAGCTGTCCGTAGTTCGGGATGCCAACGATGTCGCCAGGGAACGCTTCCTCGGCGAGCTCACGGGTCTGGGCCAGGAACATCACCGGGTTGTGGACGGCGAGCGATCGCCCGGAGCGGTCGTGGAACAGCTTCATCCCGCGCACGAAGCGCCCCGAGCACAGGCGCACGAAGGCGATGCGGTCGCGGTGTCGGGGGTCCATGTTCGCCTGGATCTTGAACACGAACCCGGTCACCGCTTCCTCGAGGGGGTCGACCAGTCGTTGCTCGGCCGGCTGCGGTCGCGGCGAGGGCGCCCAGCGGCCGATGCCGTGGAGCAGGTCTTGGACTCCAAAGCTCGCGAGCGCGCTGCCGAAGTACACCGGCGATAGGTTGCCGGCGAGATAGTCGGCGGCGTCGAACGGCGGGCACAGGCCGCGCACCATGGCGACGTCTTCGCGCAACTTGGCGACCGCGGCCTCGGGCAGCAGCTGGTCGAGACGGGGATCGTCGAGGCCGCGGCAGACCTCGGCGCGCACCGCGCGCTGGCCGCGACCACGCTCGAACAGCAGCAGGCGATCCTCGAACAGGTCGTAGCAGCCGAGAAACGAACGCCCCATGCCGATCGGCCAGGTTGCCGGAGTCACCCCGATCTGGAGGGTGTTCTCGATCTCGTCGAGCAGCGCGAACGGATCTCGGGACTCGCGATCGAGCTTGTTGATGAAGGTGAGGATGGGCGTGTCGCGAAGACGACAGACCTCGAACAGCTTGCGGGTCTGGGTCTCGATGCCCTTGGCGGCGTCGAGCACCATGACCGCGGAATCGACCGCGGTTATGGTGCGGTAGGTGTCCTCGCTGAAGTCCTGGTGGCCCGGAGTGTCGAGCAGGTTGTAAGTCTTGCCATCATGCTCGAAGGTCATCACCGAGACCGTGACCGAGATGCCGCGTTCGCGCTCGACCTTCATCCAGTCCGAGTGCGCGCGCCGCATTTCGCCCCGGGCCTTGACCGCGCCGGCCATCTGGATCGCTCCCCCGTAAAGCAACAGCTTCTCGGTGAGCGTGGTCTTGCCTGCATCTGGGTGGGAGATGATGGCGAAGGTGCGGCGACTGCGCGTCGCATCGGCTAGGCTGGTCATTGGGTGATCGAGGATCGACGGAGAATCGGGATTCGAAGGCGCCGAATGGGATCGCTGCCGGAGCGCCAGCCTCGCGGTTCGAGCGCGTCAGTCGGCTGGCGCGGCGATGGCGGGTTGCGACCAGTTGCCGCCGGAGCGGGGGCTGGGCCTCGGCGCGCGTGGGAGGCGCGGCGCGCGTCGGACGCGCGGCGCGAGCGGCGGATTGTAGCAAGCCGGCGCAGCCGCTGCTGGTGCGGGCCGCCGAGTTGGTCGCTCACGCGCTGGCACAGGGAGCAGAGGTCGACTCGGTGACCGATTCGTGCCCAGGAGCCGGCTGCCAAGAGGGCGATTCGGCCGCCCAGCTAGAGGTGACCGCGGCATGGACCCCACTCGGCGACCACGATGTCGATCTGTGGATCGTCGACCTGGACCAGGCGGCGGTTCGCCCGGAGTGGTTGTCGGCTGAGGAGCACGCCCGGATCGACCGGCTCCTGGTGGCGGACAAGGCGTCGCAGCTCGCTCGCTCGCATACCGCTCTGCGTGGGGTGCTCGCGCGCTACGCAGGCGTCCATCCGGCAGACCTGCGGTTCGAGCTCGGCGAGCACGGCAAGCCGTCGTTGCTCGACATCGATCTCGACTTCAACCTCTCGCACTCGGACGCGGTCGCGGTGATCGCGGTCGCCCGCCGGCTCACTCTGGGTGTCGACGTGGAGCGGGTGTGCCCGGACCGGCCGCTCGACGGCATGGCCGAGCGATTCTTCTCAGCGGCGGAACACTCGGTCTTCGCAGCGCTGCCGCTCGCGCAGCGAGTCGAGGCGTTCTACCGGGCCTGGACCCGCAAAGAGGCCTACGTCAAGGCGTTGGGCACCGGGCTGACGTTTTCATCGCGCCGTTTCACGGTCGCGCTGACTGCCGCCGGCGGCCGACTGCTGCTCACCACCGAGATGCCCGAAGACCGTGCCGAGCGCTGGTGGTTCGAGGACCTGCTCCTGCCTGGGTATCAAGTCGCGATCTGTTGGCCGGCAGCCCGCCGCAGGCTGCGCCGATTCGAGCTGGACGCTGCCCGGCTCCTAGGCTGAATGAGGCGCCGCGGGGCGCGCCGGCGACGATCCGTCAGGCACCGGTCCGAGGGTCGCCAGCAGCTCGGCGAGCGGAGCTGGCGGGGCGATTGCGTAACCCTGGACCAAGTCGACACCGAGCAGCATCAACTTCGCCAGGGCCTCCTCAGACTCGACGCATTCGGCGATGGTCTTGATCCGCAGCTGGCGGCCTACGTTGTGGATCGATTCGACGATCGCGAGGTCCACCGCGTCGGTCGCGAGGTCGCGGACGAAGGTGCCGTCGATCTTCAGGTAGTCGACCGGCAGCGAACGCAGGTAACCGAACGACGACAGACCGCTGCCGAAGTCATCGAGCGCAAACTGGCAGCCGAGGTCGCGGAGCTCGCGCATGAACGTCGCGGCGCTGACCAGATTGGCGATCGCCGCGGTCTCGGTGATCTCGAAGCACAGCGTGCCGGCCGGCACCCGATGCTCGACAATGAGCTCCTTGAGATAGCTGAGGAACGACTCGTCGGCGAGCGAAGCCCCGGAGAGGTTGATGAAGCACTGCTTCAAGACGCTGTGGGTGTTGCGCCAGTGGCCGGCGAGAGCCGCGAAGCAGTTGCGCACCACCCAGCGGTCGAGGTGACCCATGACATTGAAGCGCTCGGCCGCGGGGATGAAGCGTCCGGGGGCGATATGCACGCCGTCGGGGCCGAC
>JAQBHE010000704.1:0-22649 GCA_032128015.1 Holophagae bacterium | reverse complement strand
CGGGCGCGGGCTCGTCGCCTGCCTCGAAGACTCGGCCAGGCTCCCGGCCTCCGAATGTGCTGGGTAGCACATTCTCCGGCTAGGCGTTCCCCGCCCAGCGCCCGAGGACGGGCGCGGGCTCGTCGCCTGCCTCGAAGACTCGGCCAGGCTCCCGGCCTCCGAATGTGCTGGGTAGCTCGGAGGCGTTCGAGGTATTCGGACTGCCTCCTTGGTGCGAGACCGACCTGGTACACTCGGAATGCGGTCGCGATCGCGGCCGAGCTGACCGAAAGTTCGGTTTCGCACACCAACGGCGATGATCACCGGGGAGCGGAGAATGGCGATGGGGACTCGGCGGCGTGGCGGTACCTGGAGCCGACCCGGCAGATGCGAGCTCCGCTGGCTCGCGGTAGTCGCCTTCCTGGCGGTACTTCTCGGAAGCCCGGCGACCGCGCAGCAACCGTCCTACCGAACCCTCGACCCCGAGCTGTTCCCGATTCCGGAGACCTTGGTTCCGGCCGTCGAGTTCTGGCGCGCCGTCTTCTCTCGCTACAGCAGCGATCAGTCGGTGATCCACGATGATCGCCGGCTCGATGTCGTGTACGAGGTCGTCGAGAGCACCGACCTGCAACAAGACGGCCGCTCCGAAGGCACCGTCCAGCGGCTGCGAGAGCGGCGAGTGCGCGCCGAGATCGAGCGTGTGCAGGGGGTGCTGCGGAGCCTCGCGGGAGATCGTACGGTCGATGTCGACGACGCCGAGAAGGAGCGTTTTCGTGCGCTCCTCGACGGACTTCCGGACGGCTCGCCTCAGTTCCGCGCAGCGAAAGGTCGAGTGCGGGCCCAGGCCGGCCTCAAGGACCACTTCGCGAACGCGATCGAGGTCTCGGGCTGGTTCATGCCTGGCATCGAGCGCGCCCTCGAGCGCGCCGGCGTGCCGACCGAGATCAAGTGTCTCCCGTTCGTGGAGTCGATGTTCAACTACACCGCGCGGTCGCGGGTCGGGGCTTCGGGAGCGTGGCAGTTCACCCGCGCCACTGGCGGTCGCTACCTCCAGATCGACTCCGCTGTCGATGCTCGCGCCGACGTCCTGCTCGCTGCCGACGGCGCCGCCCGCATGCTCGCCGACAATTATCGCCGGGTGAAGAGCTGGCCGCTGGCCCTGACCGGCTACAACCACGGCATCGGTGGCATGGAGCGCGCGGCGCGTTCGCTCGGCACTCGTGACATCGGGACGATCGTCGAACGCTACTCGTCAAGCACCTTCGGCTTCGCGTCGCGGAACTTCTACGTCGAGTTCATCGCGGCGGTCAGTGTCTACCAAGAGCGCGAGACCCTGTTCCCCGGCGTCGAGGCTCGGCCCGAGCTCCGTTTCGACGCCTTTCCGCCGACCAAGTTCGTATCCTTGATCGATCTCTCGCTGCTCACCGAAGTCGAGCTGGCGGCCCTCGAGAAGCTCAATCCGGCACTCCACCCCGATGTTGTTCGCGGCAACTTGCTGGTTCCAGCGGGTTACCCGTTGCGGGTGCCCGAAGGGCGGCTCGCCGCGTTCAGCGCCGCGTTCGACCGTCTTCCCAACGACCGCAGGCGCGACCGTCAGCTCGCAACGCGCTACCGGGTGGAGAAGGGCGACACGCTGGGATCGATCGCCCGCCGTTTCGGAACCTCGGTGGCATCGGTGCAGCGCGCCAACGGCTTGCCGCGGGCGGATCGGATCTATGTTGGCCAGGTTCTCGAGATCTCGAGTCGCGGCGGTACCCTGCCCCCGCTCGATCTCGCTCCCCTGGTTGCGACAACCGCCGGTGGTTTCGGCAGTGGAATCGCCCGTGGAATCGACCGCAGCGCCTCGGCGCATACGGTGCGTGCGGGCGAAAGTCTCAGCGTGATCGCCGCTCGCTACGGGGTCGGGGTCTCCGAGCTCGCGGCGGCGAACGCTCTGGCCTCACCCGATCTGTTGCCGGTCGGCCGAACCCTCGCGATCCCGCGACCCGGCAGCGGACCGACCGCCCGCGCGGAGTCAATGCGCACCCACATTGTCCGCGCTGGCGAGAGCCTGCACCGGATTGCCAGCGCCTACGACACCACGGTGCAAGCGATCGTGAGCTTGAACGGCTTGACCTCGACGCTGATCCGCGTCGGGCAGACGCTCAGCATCCCGGTGGCTCGCTAGGCCCCAGCCATCTCTTGGCGAAGATCGAGCCTGACCGCGGCGACGGCCTGCGTTGGGATGCGGTCGCGGCGCGGCTTGCCGAGAGTCTGCGCGAATTTCCGCGCCACGCGCTCGCTCTCGAGGGGCGCCGCGGCGCGGCGGTGGCGGTGGCGGTGGTCCCCGACCGGCGCGGCTCCGCGTCTTTCTTGCTCACTCGTCGAGCCGAGGGGTTGCGTCGCCACCGTGGCCAGTGGGCTTTGCCAGGCGGCCGGATCGATGATGGCGAGGACGCTGCCGGCGCCGCCCGTCGCGAGCTCGCGGAGGAGCTCGGGGTGGTCCTGGAAGCGAGCGCCGAGATCGGTCAGCTCGACGACTATCCGACACGATCGGGTTTTGTGATCACGCCGGTCGTGCTGGTGAGTGGTACCCACTCGGTGCTTCGACCCAACCCCGAAGAGGTCGCAGCGGCGTATCACATCCGACTCGCCGATCTCGATCGCCCGGATATGCCGACTTTGCGCTCGATCCCAGAGAGTGAGCGCCCGGTGCTCTCGGTGCCGATCCGCGGCGGCCTGGTGCACTCGCCGACCGCGGCGATAATCTACCAATTGTTCGAGCTCGCGGTTCGAGGTCGGGTGGTGCGGGTCGGCCATTTCGAGCAGCCGGTCTTTGCTTGGAAGTAGCGGACCGAAGGGACAGGCGCGGCAGCAACAGGGCCGGCGAAGAAGGGAGTTTCGATGATCCGTACGAAGTCTCGAGCGTTGTTGTTGGCCGGCGCCGCTGCGATGGCCACGAGTTGTGCGACCGCGGACCATCCGGTCGCGGACCTGGTCCTCACCGGTGGCAGAATCGTGACCCTCGGTAGCGAGATCCCCGAGGCCCAGGCTCTGGCGGTCCATGGCGATCGCATCGCCTGGGTCGGCAGCGCAGCCGAGGCTGGGAAATGGATCGGCCCGGCGACCGAGGTGATTGACCTCGAGGGCCAGCTGGCGATTCCCGGATTCATCGAGAGCCACGGCCACTTCTACGGCCTCGGGGAGATGCGCCTGCAGCTCGATCTCACCCACGCGCCGACCTGGGACGCGATCGTTGCCCAGGTCGCTGCCGCGGTGGCGGACGCTGAGCCCGGGGCCTGGATCGAAGGCCGCGGCTGGCACCAGTCGAAGTGGCAGCAGACCCCCGAACCGAACGTCGACGGGGTACCGCTCCACGGATCGCTGAGCGCGGTGTCACCCGACAATCCGGTGCTGTTGACCCACGCCAGCGGCCACGCGGCGTTCGTCAACGCCAAGGCACTCGCGCTCGCTGGCATCGATCGAACCACCCCCAACCCGTCTGGCGGCGAGATCATCCGCAGCGGCGACGGCGCGCCCACCGGCCTGCTTCGCGAGACCGCCCAGGGGCTGGTGGACCGGGCGCGCGGCGACGGCTGGGACGAAGCCTTGGCGCGCCGGATCGTCCAGATCGCGGGCGAAGAGAGCTTGTCGAAGGGCGTGACCAGCTTCCAGGACGCGGGTTCGAGCTTCCCCTTGGTCGATCTGTATCGGCGGATGGCCGAGGAGGGGGCGTTGCCGGTGCGGCTGTGGGTGATGGTGCGAGCTTCCAACCAGGAGATGGCGAGCCAGCTTGCCGCGGCGCGGGTGGTTGGCCACGGCGGCGGCTTCCTGACCGTCGGCGGCATCAAGAAGTCGATCGACGGCGCGCTTGGCGCCCACGGCGCCTGGTTGCTCGAGCCATACTCCGATCTGCCGTCGAGCACCGGCCTGAATACCGTTTCACTGGCCGAGATCGAGGGCGCGGCCCAGCTCGCCCTCGAGCACGGCTACCAGCTTTGTGTCCATGCCATCGGCGACCGCGCCAACCGCGAGGTTCTCGACCTCTACCAGCGGATGCTGGCGACGGTTGCCGACGGCGGCGCGCGGCGCTGGCGAATCGAGCATGCGCAGCACCTGCATCCGGACGACATTCCGAGGTTTGCCGAGCTGGGAGTGGTGGCTGCGATGCAGGGCGTCCACTGCACCTCCGACGGTCCGTGGGTTCCCACTCGGCTCGGCGATCTGCGGACCGAGCAGGGTGCGTACATGTGGAGGGCGCTCCTGGACTCGGGAGCCGTGGTCGCCAATGGCACCGACGCTCCGGTCGAAGACGTGGACCCGATCGCCTCGTTCTACGCATCGGTTTCGCGGCACATGGCGAACGGCGAGACGTTCTATCGAGAGCAGCGAATGACCCGCGACGAGGCACTGCGCTCGTACACTCTCGACGCGGCTTACGCCGCGTTCGAGGAGACCGAGAAGGGTTCGCTCGAAGTCGGCAAGCTCGCCGACATCACCGTACTCTCGCGCGACATCCTGACCGTTCCCGAGGACCAGATCCCGGGGGCGCGAGTGGCGCTCGTGATGGTCGGCGGCAAGGTCGCCTACCGGGCCCCATCGGAGCCTTGAGCCCGGTGGCCGCTCGGGTCTCGAAGTGGGTCGGGGTCGCGCTCCTGGCCGGGTGGACACCACCGGCCCCCGGCGATGCGGTCCAAATCCAGGATTCGCCGCGAACCCACGAGCTGCTGCGGCTCGATTGTCGCAGTGATCTCGGTCGCCGCGAGATCACCCTATTCGGCAACGGCACTTTGCGCCTGCGCGACGGGGCGCCGCGCGACGAACAGATGTGGCTGCAAGAGCTCTCGGGTTCCGAGCTCGAGGCTTACGTCGCGAGGTTGAGCGAGAGCGCCCGCGCCGAGATCGATCGCCGCCCAGCGACCGTCGAGGGCTCTTGGGTCGAAGTCTGTACGTTCACCCTGGCGCTCCCCGGGCGCAGCGAGGAACGCTACCAGTTCGGCCGCTACGACAGTCTCTCGCTCGACCTCCGGCGCGCCTATGCGATCGCTCTCGAGCTCGGAGAGGCGGTCGACCGCGACCGCCCGCCGGAAGGCGCGGCGCGACTGCCGGCCGATTATCAGCCGCTCGCCGGTGACGTCTTGCGCCGCACCGATGGCAGGCACTTCCGAATCGTCGGGTTCACCTGGGACGGGCTCGGAGTCGAGCTCGCGGGGGTCGAGGACCCGTTGACCGTGTATCTCAGTCGAGACCAGCTGCCGCGTCAGTTCGTCGACCTGGTCCGCCGGCGCTGATCGGCGTGTCGCTGCGGATCACCGGCGGTCGTTTTCGCGGGCGGCAGATCGCAGCCTTCGGGGGAGCGCGCCCCACCCAGGGGCGGGTTCGCGAGGCCCTGTTCAGCCGTTGGGGTCAACAGATCCAGGGAGCGAGGTTCCTCGATCTGTTCTGCGCCGGCGGCACGGTGGGGATCGAGGCTCTCAGCCGGGGCGCCGCCCGTTGCCTGTTCGTCGACCTCGAAAGCACCGCGCTGGCAGTACTGGAGGAGAACCTGCGGCGGCTCGAGGCCCTGGCCGAATCGGAATGGCAGCGCCTCGACATCGGAACCGAGAGCTGGGCGAGAAGCGTCGCCCGTCGCGGCCTCTTCGACCTGGCGTTCGTCGATCCGCCGTACGCCGCGGCCAGCCTGGAGGCGACGATCCGGTCGGTTGCGGCGATGCTGGCGCCTGGCGGTGAGATCGCGGTCGAGCACGGCGCTGCGGCGCCGCGCGCCGAGGTCCCGGTCACGCCGGTAGCGGGAGTCTTGCTGGTCGATCGTCGGCGTTACGGCGACACGATGATCAGCTGGTACCGCCCCGCGCCGCTGCGGCGCGCGGCGTCGCTGCGGCGCGCGGCGGCCTACGAGCCGGACGCCGAGGCGGATTGAAACCCGATCTCTTCGAGATAGATCCGCATGTCGACGTTCTTCGAGATCACCCCGGCACGGGTCTGCAGCGAGACCGGTGCGAAGTTCAAGACCGAGCCGATGCCGGCGTCGACCAGCCGATCGTAGGCCAGCTGGGCGGCGGTTGCCGGCACCGCGATGACTCCGATGTCGGCACCGCTCCGGCGGACGACCTCGGCGAGGTGGTCGAATGGCTCGATGCGCACCGCTCCGACCGTTTCGCCGATGCGCGCCGGGTCTTTGTCGACGCCGGCGACCACCCGAAAACTGCGATCGTTGAAGCCGAAGTAGCGGGCCAGCGCGCTACCGAGGTTGCCCATGCCTACGATCACCAGCAGCCGCTGGACGTCCAAGCGGAGCAGCCGGAAAATGCGCTCGGCGAGGCTGTCGATGTCGTAGCCGACGCCGCGGACGCCGAATTCGCCGAAATGCGCGAGGTCCTTGCGGATCTGTGCCGAGGACAGTTGGAAACGGTGGGCGAGCCTCTGAGAGGAGATTCGAGCCACGCCCTCTTGCTGGAGCTGCCGCAGGCAGCGCAGGTAGACCGACAGGCGGTTCAGGGTAAGCGGAGAGACTTCCGGGGCATCGGACATAATGAGCGTTGCTGGGCTTCGCTACGGGGATCGGGCATCCGGCCGATGAGGTCCGGTCAGGCTGATCGGCCAGACGGAGTCTGGCTCATCGGTCAGACAGAGTCAGGCTGATCGGTCAGACGGTCGGGCGACAGGTTGCGGAAGTGGGCCGTTGGGTGTCGGGATCCTGGAGGGTGAGGCGCGATAGGAGCGCGCTCGGCCGTAGTACCAGCACGGACCGCAGGATAGTCGTACGTTCGGCGAAAGCCGGCAGGCCGTCGGAAGGACAGAACACTGCCCTCGAGGAGGGGGAAGTTGGTGCGAAAGGGGGGACTCGAACCCCCACGGTATTGCTACCACAGGATCCTGAATCCTGCGCGTCTACCAATTCCGCCACTTTCGCAGTGACGTGGAATTCTAGGAGGGGGGTCTCAGAGTGTCAATTGACGATCAGCCGCGGAGGGCCGAGGAGCGGCTCCTCGAGGCGCTCGCCCGAGCCGGCGCCGACGGGCTCTGCCTAGCCGACCTCCAGGAGACCGCCGAGCACCTCGGGAGTGACCGGCTGGGAGTCGTGCTCGCCGACCTCGAGCGACGGGGGCGCGTCGTGCAGAGCGGCGAACGCTGGGCAACTCTCGAGCATTCGCAGCTGCGAACAGGTTTGCTCGAGCGCACCAGCTCCGTTTGGGCGACGGTCAGGACGCAAGGCCCGGGACCCGAAGGGCGGTACTGGATCGCCGACCGCCACCGTGCCGGTGCTGCTACCGGCGATCGGGTACTGCTCCGACCCTCCCGAGGCCGTGGATCGGGCGCTTCGGCTGCTCCCGGTCCCCAAGCGAAGGTGGTTCGGGTCATCGATCGCACGCGGCGAACGATCGTCGGCCGGTTGGTGCGCGAGCGGGGTCAGTGGCGGCTGTGGAGCTGGGACTCGCGCCTTGCGGTCGACGCCCGTGAGTTGCGGATCGCGAGCGAAGGCGCGGTCGCTGACACCTGGGTGGAGGTCGAGGTGGCCAGTGATCGGGGCGGCAGTGGTCGGGGTGCCAGCGGTCGCGCCAGCAGCGGTCGCGCCAGCAGTGGTCGAGCCGAGAGTGGTCGAGGTGGTGCTCGAGGCGGCGGAGCTCGTGTCGGACGGGTGGGCGAGGTGCTGGGGCAAGCCGGAGACCCCGGGGTCGACGGCCGGATCGCCTTACGGCACCACGGGATTCCCGAGGAGTTCCCGAGCGATGTCTGGTCCGAGGCGGCAGGACTGCGGCCGCTCGATGCGGCCGAGGTCGCTCGACGAGTGGATCTGCGCTCGCAATGGGTTGTGACCATCGACGGCGCCAGCGCCCGCGACTTCGACGACGCGATCTCGGTGAAGGCGATGGGCCGAGGCCGATTGCGTCTTTGGGTGCACGTCGCCGACGTCGCTCACTACGTGGTGGCGGGCGGGGCGCTCGACCTCGAGGCGCTGCGGCGTGGCACCAGCGTCTATCTGCCGGAGCGCGCCGTGCACATGCTGCCGCCGGCACTGTCCGAGGGCCTGTGCTCGCTGCGGCCTGGGGAAGATCGGCCAGCGATGACCGTGGAGATCGACATCGACTCTCGAGGCAAGCTCTCTGGCTCTCGAGTGTTTGAGAGCGTGATCCGCAGCCGTCGGCGGCTGGAGTACGGGCAGGTGCAGCAAGTCTTCGACCAGGATGACTCCGGAAACGCCGAAGATACGGGCGCTGATCTGGAGGCCGAGGTGCTCGACCAGCTACGCCTGGCGCGACGGGCAGCGAGCGCGCTCGCAGGTCGCCGGCGTCGGGCCGGCACTCTCGACTTCGATCTTCCGGTTCCGGAACTCACCCTTGACGAGAGGGGAGAGATCATCGAGTACGAGGGCGGCAAGCGGCTCGAGTCCCACCGCTTGATCGAGGAGCTGATGATCGCAGCCAACGCCTGCGTCGCCACCGAGCTGGCGGCTCGCCAGGCGAGCGGAGAGCTTGCGGCCACGGTCGTCTATCGCGTCCATCCCCGCCCGAGCGCGGAGAACCTGGCGCCGGTGGCGGGGGTCGCCCGCAGCCTCGACCTCCTGAGGCCGGAAGACTCGCTCGAGGCGGTCATCGAATCGAGCGATGGCGGCGTCGGTTCGACCGCGCTTGCCTCGTTGCTCGCTCGCGCCGCCGAGCAGGGATCGAGCCGGATGGTGTCGCTGCTGCTGTTGCGGGCGCTCGAGCGCGCCACCTACCAGGCTGACTGCTCACCGCACTTCGCGCTGGCGCTGCCGGCCTATTGCCATTTCACGTCGCCGATCCGCCGGTACCCGGACTTGGTGGTTCACCGCCGGCTCAAAGGCGTCGCAGACGGCGCCGGGTCGCCTTATGGCGACGAGCTCGCGGCCGGGTTGAGCCGGCTCGAGCGTCGCGCCGAAGCCGCCGAGCGCGACGTGCGCCACTGGAAAAAGATCCGCTATCTGGCTCGCCGGGTCGGTCTCGAGATCGGGGGAGTGATCACCGGCTTGCAGGAGTTCGGTGTCTTCGTGGTGCTCGACGACCTCGCGGTCGACGGTCTGCTGCCGGTCGATGGACTCCCAGCTGACGACTACGAGCTCGACCCCCTGGGGCATCTGCTGATCGGCCGCCGCACCCGGCGAGAACTGCGCCTGGGAGATCCCATCCGAGTCGTCGTCGTCGAGGTTCAAGAGGAGCGACGGCGGCTGGTATTCGGTCTGCCCCAGGAAGGCGCCACCGGAGCACGCGGCGCCGCGTCCGAATCCGGTTCCGGGCGCCAGCGAAGTCGGGGCGACGATCGCCCAGGTCGGGGCGACGATCGCCCAAGTCGGGGCGAGGATCGCGGAAGAAGCTCGAAGGGCGCTGCGCGGACTCGCGGTAGCCGTCTGGGCACCGGTGGCCGCCCGGGAGCCGGTAGCCGCCCGGGAACCGGAAGCCGCCGCGACAAGTCTTAGTCGGCATGCAGCCTGCCCGCCGCCGGATGCCGCGACGGGGGCTACCCTCTGCTGCGTTAGACTGGCTGGTCCTTGTGGTGGCCCCGCGAGACGCCGCGGTGCGAGACACCGCAGCGCGCAGCGCCGGTGGGCCTTGCCAGAACTTCTCCTGAACGACACCATGCGAGGTCACCGATCGCTTCACGAACGCCCGGTTCTGCTCGGGCTCACGGTCTTGGTGGCCCTCGGCCTTGGCGGATGTACCGGCGACCAGGGCGAACCCAGCGTCGCCGATCGAGCGGCGATCCAGGCGATGCTCGGCGACTACCTGCCTCGGCTCGCCACCGCCTACGCTAGCGGCGACCTCGAGGGGCTGCGCGGACTCGCGTCCGAAAAGGAGGTCGCGACGGTCTACAAGCGGGTCTCCGATCTGATGACCCAAGAGAATCGGGTGGTGACGCCCGCGCTCAAGGGCTTCGAGATCGAGAAAGTGACGATCTGGAACTATGCCAACGCCTTCGTGACCACCCTCGAGGTCTGGGATCTGCAGGTGCTCGCCTCGGGTACCGATCGTGTGCTGTCGGCAGTGGGCGACCAGCGCAGCCGGGTCAAGTACCAGCTCAAGAGACTCGACGACGGTTCCTGGCAGGTGATGTTCCGCGCCATCGAAACGACCTTTGAGTAGCCGCGTGGTTGCTGGCTCCCTGCCCATCGTGTTGCCCATCGCGCTGCCCATCGTGGCGATCGTCGGCCGACCCAACGTCGGCAAGTCGACGCTGTTCAACCGCTTGCTGCGGCGTCGCCAGGCGATCGTCCACGATTCGCCGGGGGTGACCCGCGACCGCATCCGCGGTGTCCTCGACCTCGAAGAAGAGGGTCGCCTGGAGCTGTTCGACACCGGTGGATTGGTGCTCGGCGACGATCCGCTCGGCCTCAACGAACAAGTGCTGCGGGCGGTCGCGGAAGCGGACTTGCTGCTGCTTCTGGTCGACGGTCGCGAGGGTCTCACCGCCGCCGACCGCGCGGTTTGGCACGAGCTCCGCAAGGTCGGCCGACCGGCGCTGTTGGTCGTCAACAAGGCGGATACCCGGGCCGCCCAGGAGTCGGTCGCCGAGTTCTACAGTCTGGGCATCCCCGAAGTGGTGCTGGTGTCGTCGGAGCACGGGATCGGGATCGATCGGCTGATCGAGCTGATTCTCGAGCGCGTCGAGGTCAGCCACGACGCGCCGCTGGAAAAAATCCCGGCGCTCGCGATCGTCGGCCGACCCAACGTCGGCAAATCGTCGCTGCTCAACCGCTTGGTCGGCGCGTCGCGGTCGCTGGTCTCGCCCCAGGCGGGCACCACCCGGGACCCGGTGGACACCCTGCTGGAGCGAGAGGGTGGACCGCTGCTGGTGATCGACACCGCCGGGATCCGGCGACGCAGCCAGGTCGCCGATGTCCCCGAAGAGATCGCGGTGATGATGGCGAAACGGCAGATCGAGCGCGCCGAGGTGGCGGTTCTGGTGGTCGACGCCGCGGCCGGGGTGACCAGCGGCGACCTCGCGATCGCGGGGGCGATCTGGGAGCTGGGACGGGCGGCAGTGGTCGCGGTCAACAAGTGGGACCTGTTGGGCGACGACGAAACGCGGCGCGACCTCGAAATCGGAATCGCTCGACTTCAAGAGGTGCTCCACGACGCGCCGCGCGTCAACGTCTCGGCGCTGAGCGGGCGCGGCGTCGAGCGGGTGCTGCCGGCGGTCGACACCGCGACGACTCGTTTCCGCCTCCAGGTACCGACCGCCGAGCTCAACCGAGTCCTCGAGCGAGCGGTGGCCGCGCACAACGCACCATCGGAACGTGGACGGCCGTGGAACCTGCTGTACTCGACCCAGGTCTCGGCCGGTCCCCCCACCTTCCTGCTGTTCGCGAACCGTCAGATGCCGACGCGCCACACCTATCGCCGGTACCTGGAGAACTACCTGCGCGGAGCACTCGACCTTGCCGGCGTTCCCCTGCGCTTGGTGATCAAGAAACGGAGTCGGGATCCGGCGCAAGCGGGCTGAGTCCGGGACCCCGTGGCGGCGCATCTCTGAGGGTAGGTGGCGGGCTAGCGAGGCCAACCTTGGTCTATACTTCGGTTCTCCCGCAAGTCGCAGATCTGGGGCCTCGCAGCGGAGTATCGAAGGGGCAAGGTGTGGGAACCAAGCGCAGCCGTCAGTCGCCAGGCAGGACCAAGGCTGACCTCGTCCAGGCGGTCTACCGACGACACGGTGGTATCACCAAGAGCGAGGCGGCGGGTATCGTCGAACGAGTCCTGGATACCGTCCGGACGAGCTTGCTCGACGGTCGTACCGTGAAAATCAAGAACTTCGGGACCTTCGAGGTCACCGAACGCCCAGCACGCTGGGGAGTGAGCCCGGCCAGCGGCGTGCGGATCGAGATCCCCGAGCAACGTGGACTGAGCTTTCGACCCGCTCGCCATCTTCGCGACGTGGTCTCGCACGTCGGGGTCGATCCAGCCGGTGGCCGCGCCAGCAAGCCACCAAAGCCACCAAAGTCACCAAAGTCACCGAAGTCACCGAAGATCAGGACCCCGTCCTCGTGATGACCGTCGCCTGGATCATGGAGAACGCCCGGGACGTCGGATAGGCTGGGCGGGCAAGGTTCCGCAAGGGTCGGGGTGTTGGCGCGTGTCATCATGAGCGGCAAGAAGCTCTACTACAAGATCGGGGAAGCCTGCCGCGAGCTCGATATCCAGCCCTATGTGCTGCGGTACTGGGAAACCGAGTTTCCCCTGCTCAAGCCGGACAAGAGCCGATCCGGACAGCGCGTGTACTCGGCCAGGGATCTGGCGGTGATTCGCCGCATCAAAGAGCTGTTGTATGAGGAGGGCTACACCATCGCTGGCGCCAAGAAGCGACTCGAGCAGGAGAGCCTGGCATTCGATGAGTCAGAAGGCGATAGCCCCGAATTGGGTGAACTGGAACTGGGTGAACCAGAAGAGGGCGAACCAAGAGCGGGTGAACCAGAAGAGCTCGTCGACGACGAAGGCGGGAAGGAGCCCGCCGACGCCGACGAGGCCCGCCAGGACCTGGTCGCCGCCGCCGGTCGCGGGAACTTCGGACAGGCGGCGAACCGTGCCGACCTTGACACTCGGGCGGTCGAGCGGGTACAAACCATGGCCCGTCGAGCCCGAGAGCTTCGCTCCCAGGCTCAGCGGGTCCTCGACCAGCTGAAGCGCTTCGGTTGAGGTTGGTGAACCGAAGGTCCGGCGGCGTCTTTCCCCGAGGTGTCTTTCCCCGAGGCGAAGGGTTGCTGGTTGTCGGTGCCGGCGGTTGCGCCCCCGCTGGGGGGCCGAAATGGGTGGATCTTGTCGGGACGTGGCGCAGCCTGGTAGCGCACCTGAATGGGGTTCAGGGGGTCGCGAGTTCGAATCTCGCCGTCCCGACCACCGCCGCCCCAACCTCGGCGCCAGGACCGGAGCGGAGGCCGGCAGCCGGCGACCGGTCGAGGAGTGGCCACTTCTGGCCTGGGTCGAGTCTGCGCTACCAGCGGCCGCGGGCGGCGCCCTGCCGGCCGCTGCGGGCGGCGATGCCCTCGCCAGTCGGCTGGCCCTCGCCCGGCGACATCGGTTCGCGATTGAAGTCGAGGACCGTGGCCACCTGGAGATCGATCGTTACCGCAGGAGCGGCGTCGAGATCGCGACCGTCCAGGCTCACCGCCTTCATGACTGGCATCCGTTGCATCGCCAACGCGAGGGTCGGCAGCGGGCGGCGGCGGTCGTGCGCGAGGCGATCGAGGCCGCGGACCGGCTCGACTGCCGGCGGGTGCTGACGGTCTGCGGTTTCGGTCAGGATCTTGTCGAGTCCCCTCACGAGCGCTGCCTCGATTTCTTTGATCAGGCAGGCCGGGACGCCCGACTCCACGGGGTTCAACTACTCGTCGAGCCGCTCTCTCCTAGACGGGCGGCCGCGTTCAACACTCCCGCAGAGGTGGGATTGCTCTTGGATCAACTCGCGGCGCCCACGGTCTTCGCACTCGCGCTCGACAGCGGTCACCTGGTCGACTCCGGTCTCGATCCCTGCTCGGAGCTCGGCGGCCACGGGCGGCCACCGATCGAAGTGCAGCTGAAGGGTCCGGGGTCGACGGTTCCGGACCTCGAGAGCCTCGAAGAATGGCTGGCGGCGTTGGCGCCCGAGACTCGGGTAGTCGCGGTCGAGCACCGCGAGGCGGTGGAGCGATGTCGGTTCGAAGCTCTGCTCGCGCGGATCCGCGCCGGGCTACACTAGACGATGCTGTTTCCCTTGACTTCCGCGGCATCGTCTCCAGTCATCGCCTCCAGCCCCGACGACAGCCTTGCCGCACATCGCTGGCGGCGTCGTGAGCAGCATCGTGTTAGCAGCATCGTTGACAGGGTCGGCACCTGGTTCTATACTCGGCGGCTGCGCAAAGGCTTCGAAATGAGCGACATACGAGAGATCCACGGTCGTCTCGCCGGTACCGGGCGACGTTTCGGTCTGGTGGCATCGCGCTTCAACGAACGGTTGGTAGAGCAACTCGTCGCAGGTGCAGTCGACTGCCTAGTGCGCCACGGAGTCGCGGAGAGCGATTTGACGGTGGTGCGGGTTCCTGGGGCGTGGGAGATCCCGCTGGTGCTCGAGCGCCTCGCGGTCGGCGGTGGCTTCGACGGACTGGTCGCTCTGGGAGTGGTGATCAGAGGCGAGACTCCGCACTTCGAGTACATCTGCGCCGCAGCCACCGCTGGCGCCGCGGAGGTCGCGCGCCGGCATACCGTGCCAGTCGGACTTGGCATCTTGACCTGCGCCGACACCGCGCAAGCGGAGGAACGCGCCGGCGGGAAGTCCGGCAACAAAGGTTGGGACGCAGCTTTGGCTGCGCTCGAGATGGCTGATGTGCTCGCCTCCCTGAGCGCCGCGACCTGAGCGCCCGACTGTCTCCCGGGCCCGGAAGCATGGCCAAGAAGCCTGGTCGGGAGAGCGCTGGCGGTGGCAAGCGACGGCAGTCGCGCGAAATGGCGCTGCAGATGCTTTATCAGTGGGACCTCGCCCGCGCCGAGCCCGGCCAGATCTTCGGCAGCTTCGATCTTCGGCTCTACGCCAGCGACACTGCCTCGTCCCAGCTCTCCCGCCAACCCGACGAGGCCTTCGCTCACGCGCGCCAGATGGTCGCCGGCACTCTGGCGCGGCTCGAGGAGATCGATCGGCGGATCGTCCGCCACGCCGACAACTGGCGGGTCGAGCGGATGTCCGCGGTCGATCGCAACATCTTGAGACTCGCGATCTACCAGTTCAACGTCGAAGCAGACGTTCCCAAGATCGTCGTCATCGACGAATCGATCGAGCTTGCGAAGAAGTTCGGCGGCGAGCAGTCGGGTGCATTCGTCAACGGCATTCTCGATGCGCTACGACTCGACCCCGGCTTCGAGGATACCGAGGAGGCTGGCGACACGGAGGACGCTAACGACACGGAGGACGCTGAGAACACCGGGAATACTCGGACCTGAGCTCGCGCAACGGTCGACAGTCGATTCAACGGGCGAGGACGAGTCGACAGCCGCGGAGCCGCACTCGCCACCGATGGCCCCTCCCGAAGCTGCTACTGTACGCGGACGGCCGAAAGGCCCCGGGACGGACTTCAAGGAGTGCTGGATGGCGGCGGGCAGGAGTTTCACGGCAGCAGGGGAGGGTAGGCAGCCACGGCCGCTGCACGCCTTCATCCGATCTACGTTGGCGGTGCTGGCGGCCGCCGCCATCGGCTTGGCGACCGTCGGTTGCGGCTACGCCTTGGTGGGCCGGGGATCGAACATTCCCGACGACGTGAAGGTCGTGTACCTGCGTGCATTCGAGAACCGCACCCAGCGTGTCGAGGTCGAGCAGTTCATCACCCAGGCGATCGCAGACGAGTTGGTGACCCGCCAGCGCTTCGCACTGAGCCGGGACGAAGCCCAGGCCGACGCGATCCTCCGAGGAGCGGTGATCGGCTTCCAGGTGGTGCCGATCACCTTCGATGCCCAGGGACGGGCCGAGGAGTACGAGATCTCGATCACCGCCGAGGTGGCGTTCGAGCGCGCGGGAAGCGACACCGTGCTGTGGCGCAACGATCGCTACCAGTTCCGCGAGAACTACATCGTCGAGGTCTCGGAGCAGGCTTTCTTCGATCGCGAGAACCTGGCGATCGAAGAGACCGCGGCAAAGTTCGCCGAGACCATGGTCACCGACCTACTCGAGGGCTTCTGAGAGGATGACGTCTCAAGGACGTACTACCTCGGGACGCACGGCCTCAAAGAGGCGCTAGCTCAAGGACGCCTGTCCTGGGTTCTTATCCGGTTTCGACCGCTATTCGGCCGCATCCGCGGAAACAGGCACCGGGGAACCTGCAACCAGTCGCGTCAAGCGCGACTTTCTTCGGTCCGCCGCGCGCTTGTGCAGAACGCCCTTACTGCCGGTCTTGGCGAGCATGGAGAGGGTTCTGGGGAGCAGCTCTTTGGCGACCGCGAGGTCCCCACTCGCCACCGCCTGGCGGACCTTCTTGACCTGGGTGCGAAGACGCGACAGCCGCGCGCGGTTGCGCGCCCGTTTCTGCAGGGATTGACGATGTCTCTTTTCGGCGTTCTTGGTGTTTGCCATATGGGTTGAGTCTCGGATGTCTTGGGGATGGAGAACCTGGAGGGCGGACAACTAGCGCATAGGGCCCCGCTCCGGCCGGGGAACCTCGCAAGCCTCACAAGCTATGCGATCGGAGTCCCTGAGTCAACTTCCGAGGGTCGCCAGCTGATTCTTGGCGAGCACCGCCTCGTCGCTGTTCGGGAACGTGCTGGCGACCGTTTCGAGGACGTCGCGCCCGGCTTTGGTATCGCCCAGCTGCAAGAACGCAAAGCCCTTGCGAAGGAGCGCGCTGGCCAGCCTGTCGCTGTTCGGGTAGCGACGGGCGGTCAGGTCGAAGGCAGTGATCGCCTCGGGATAGTGATGCTGGCTGTAGTGGCACTCGCCGATCCAATACTGGGCGTCATCGGCCTGCTCGTTATTGACGAAGGACTCGACGAAGCGCTGGAACCGGGTCAGCGCTTCTTCGTACTCGCCTTTCAGGAAGTGGTCGTAGGCAACCCGGTACAGTTGATCGGGATCGGTCTCCGCGACCGCCGGCGGCGTGGGCTTGCGGACGTTGAGCAACTGCTCCAGGGAGGCGGTCACCGTGTCGAGATGCGTTTGCACGGCAGCGGTACGCTCGGTGAGATCGACCAGCGCTCGCGAGTTGTCTCGGAGCGAGGCCAGAACTTCTTCGACGCGCTGCTCGATCTCGTCGACCTTGAGCGCAAGACCGGTCTGCGCACCCAAGATCCGCGTCGTTTCCTCGGCGGAGCTCGCGGCGAGCTCCTCTACCTGGGCGCGCTTTGGCGACTCCTCACGAAGTTGGCTGAGCTCTCCCTGGACCTGGTCGAGCTGCTGTTTCAGGTCTCGAAGTTGGCCCGAAGAGCTGCAGCCAGCAGCGGCGCATGCGAGGCCGACGACCAGTACCTGCGTCCGGGTGCAGGCCCGGAGATCCAAAATCGGCACGCGCGCCCGGCTACCCCCTCACATCTTCCCGGTCAGGCGAAAGTAGGCGCGGCGGTTCTTGGCCCAGCAGCCCTCGGTCGATTCGCTGCAGCTCGGCCGCTCTTCTCCGTAGCTGACGGCACGCAGCCGGCTAGCCGGAACTCCGAGCGAGGCCGTGAACTCGGAAGCGGTATTCCCGCGACGGTCGCCGAGCGCGATGTTGTACTCGTTGGTTCCGCGCTCGTCGCAATGCCCTTCGATGGTAACCACGTACTGCGGGTACTGCTTGAGGAACGCCGCATTCTTGGTCAGCCGGTCGCGGGCCGCTTGGTCGAGAGTCGAGCTGTCGAAGGCGAAATAGACCTCGCCGAGCAGTCCCTTTTCGTGGGCCCACCGGGTCGCCTCGGCGATGTCGGCGGGGATGGTCTCTTCGGCGACGTCGCGAGTTGGCGTTGGGCGGGGCGGGGGCGTGACGTCAACCGGCTCGGGGGTGGGCACCGCGGTGCGCGTCGTCGGCAGCGCCGCCGGCGGCGCATCGGGCGGTTTCGGCTTGCACGCTGTCGCGGTGATCGAAAGTGCCACGGCCAAGATCGCCAGGGCCAGTATGGAACGTCGGTTGCCGGTCATCGAACTCTCCTCCCAATTTTGAACGAAGGCCTCTTGGCTTCAGGTCACAACTCCGCGGCCAGAGAGTAGCAGAGCGTCGCGCGCCGAGCAAGACGCGGTGCCAGGTCAAAGCCTGCTATTTGAGGAAATTAGACCACGAGGGGCCATAGTTGCTCCCACCCGAGCTCAGTTGCCGCAGCTGGCGCCCGTCGGCGGTCATCAGGAAAATCTGACGACCGCCTGCCCGGGATGACTCATAGGCGATGAGCCGGCCGTCAGGCGAGAAGCTCGGAGCCTCGTGGCTGCCCGGGCCGGTCGTCAGAATGATCCGTTGGGACGTCACCAGGTCGACGACCGCGATGTCGAATCGGTTACCGTCTTCGGTGCGGGCTGCGAACGCGACCTTGGAGCCGTCGGGGTGCCAATCGGCGCCGTCGTTGTAGCGGCCTTCGAAGGTCAAGCGGCGGACAGCCGAGCCATCGGCTTTCATCAGGTAGATCTGGGGGCTTCCGGAGCGGCTCGAGGTGAAGGCGATGGAGTCGCCGGTGGGGCTCCAAGCCGGGTTGACGTCGATGCCGCTGGAATTGGTGAGGCGGGTGAGGCCCTTGCCGTTGAGCCCGACGACGTAGATCTCGGTGTTGCCCTCGAGCGAGCGCGCGAAGGCGATTCGCGATCCGTCGGGCGAGACCGAGGGCGAGATCGAGAGCGTGCCGTCGACCACCACGCCGCGCTTCTTCCCGCTCTCGATGTCGGCCCAGTAGAGCGACGGTCCGCGCTCGAAGTACGAAACGTAGGCGATGCCCGAGCCGTCCGGGGCCCATGATGGCGAGAAGGTCAGCGACTCGTGGCCGGTGACCCGACGCTGGTCGAAGCCGTCGTAGTCCATCAAGTACAGCTCTTTGTTCCCGGCCTGGTCGCGGTCGGAAGTGAAGGCCAGCGCGGTCAGGGCGATCCCTCGGCGGCCGGTGAAGAAGAGCACGATCTCGTCGTTCAACGAGTGGGCGATGCGGCGCGTCAGATCGAACTCGCCACGGTAGCGCTTGCCCAGGATCATCCCCTTACTGGCGAGGTCGTACATTCGGCTCGCCAGCACCAGTCGGTCGCCTTCGAGGCGCAGTTCGTTGAGCAGGATGACCTGATTGCCGACGGATCGATAGACCTCGAAGTCGCGGTCTCGCTGGCCCGGGAGGCGGAGCGCCGACAGCACCTCGGGCCCCTGAATGTCGAAGATTCCGGTCAGCTCGAGATCCTCGCGCAGCGTCTTCTCGAGCTCCACAGCGGCCGCCAGAGCCGCTCGTGACAGCGCCGCCGGGCGGTCGGTGGCCGGCAGGGCGAGTCGTTGACGCGGCCGAGCGCCCTCGAGAATCACCGTCACCGGCTGATCGGTTGGCAGCTCGGATCCGGGCGGACGCTGGGGCGACGCTGGCGGTGTTTGGCCGAGACCGATGGCGGCCACCAACATCAGCGGCAGAGCCGACAGGGCGCGCCGGCCGTAGCGAGAGCGGCTGGGAAGGATCTTGGGCAGGATCATGGTCAAGGTCATGGTCGAGGTCATGGGCAAGGTCATCGAGGCGAATCTCCGAGGTTGCGTACGATCAGGTTGACGCCCAGAGAGGGCTTCTGGTAGCCCCGCGGCAAGGGCGGCATGGGCGAGGCAGACTGTACCGCACGCAGCGCCGCGGCATCGAAGGACTGGAGGCCCGACGACACGACCACCCGCAGGTCGACGACCGCGCCGTCGCTGTGGATCCGGAAGCCCACCGTGCACTCGATCGGGCGATTGAGCGGCGGCGGCTGCCAGTACTGGTTGATCAGTTGCACCATGCGATCGAGGTAGTAGCTGTAGACGAAGTCGGGATCGACGAAGCTGGCCAGCGACGAGCTCTCGGACTTGCCTGTCGAAGCGGCGACCAGGCGGGGATCGACCGCTGGCGAGCCGGTGGCGCGATCGCCTTGGGAATCCGGCGCCTTCGGGGGTGACGGGTCCGGTACCGGCTTCGCCGCGTCCGGCGCGCGCGTTGGCTCCGCGGCGGGTTTTGACGGCGGCGGTTTCTTGTCCGGAGGTTTCGGCAAGACGGGGGCGTCGTCGGGCGGCGGTTTGGGAGTCGGGAGCGGGGTCTCGACCGCGGGCTGCGGCGGCGCGGCCTGGGGAGGCGCCGCAGCCGCCGGCCGGGGAGTGGGCCCGGGGCGCAGCGCCGCCGCCGGCACCAACATGACCTCGGCGTACTCGAGCCGCGGCGGTCGATCGGCGAACAGCGCTGGCCCGGCGAGGATGCTGACGAGCAACGCGACGTGGAGAGTGAGCGACGCCGCAAGGGCCCGCGAGCGCAGCAAGGACGGTGTCTGCCGAGCCCGCCGCTGCAGGGTCATCGCTCTCGCTCTCGAGGCGGCGCCAGCGGCGGCAGACGGCTCGTCGCGGGCCAAGACGCTTCAACGACGGCGAGCGCGCCGATCCGGGGCCTCGGTGACCAGGGCGATGCGATCGATGCCGGCACGGTTCAAGATCTCGATGACCCGCAGTACCGCCTCATAGGGCACCTCGCGGTCACCCTTGAGAAACACCATTTGATCGTCTCGTGATTCCATCAACGGCAACAATCTCTCGACCAGCTGGCTGGGGTGGACGGGATCGTCCTTGATGTAGACGATCTCATCCTTGCTCACGGTCAACACCATCGGATCTGGATCGCGAAGCGGCACGGTGGCCGAATCCACCTTCGGCAGCGCGACCTCCACGCCTTGATGGAGCATCGGAGTCGCGATCATGAAGATGATCAGCAGCACCAGCATGACGTCGACCAGGGGGGTGACGTTGATGTCGGAGAGAACCTCGTCCTCCGAGTCGTTGCCGAACTGGAACGCCATCGGTTCGGGCTCAGGTGAAGTTCTTCTCCGCCAGGTTCAGGAACTCGAGGGCGAAGTCATCCATCTCCTGACGCGCGGCGCGGAGGTTGCCGGCGACCTGGTTGTAGCCGATCAGCGCCGGGATCGCCGCGACCAGGCCCGCGGCGGTGTTGATCAAGGCCTCGGCGATTCCCGGCGCCACTGCGACGATCGAGGCGGTGCCGCTCGCGCCAATATCGTTGAACGCGATCATGATCCCCCAGACCGTGCCGAACAGGCCGATGAACGGGGTCGCGGCGGCGGTGGTGGCGAGCAGCTGGGCGTGGCTCGCGAGCACCCGCAGCTCGCTGCCAATGGCCCGTCGCAGACTGCGCTCGATGCCGGTCATCGAATGCACGCGGTAGCGCAGCTCGGTGGCGGTTCCGACCTCGGTGCGGGCCTTGATCTGGGAATCGATCTCGACGTAGCCGGCCTGGAACAATCCGACCAGTGGCGATGCCGCGTGCTGTCCGGCGACCGCGTTGATCTCCGAGAATCGGGCGCTACGGCGAAACACCTCGAGGAACCGCTGGTTGTGGTCGAACATCCGCCGGAAGGCGTAGTACTTCTGGATCATCACCGTCCAGGAAGCGATCGAGAACAGCACCAGGATCGACAGCACGACCTTGGCGACCGGGCCCGCCTGCAGGAAGAAGCCGACGATGCCGGGCCCCGCGTCGGCGGCGACGGCGGTCATGGCGAAGAGGGGAGTGGGGACCGTCATGGAGGTGGTTGCGCCGTCGCGGCGCGGCTCAAGGTAGCACGGAGCGCCTGGAACTTCCATGCCGATCCCATGGAGTCCTCCATGCCGTGATAGCTTGCCGCGGTTCAAGAACGGCGTGCCCGACGAGAGGTGTCTGAAGTGAAGATCGGTGTGTGCGTCAAGCAGGTTCCCGACACCGAAGCCCGCTTACGGGTGAACCGCGAAGGCACCTGGCTCGACGAACAGGACCTGCCTTTCGTGCTCGCCGAGAGCGACGAGTGCGCGCTCGAGCAGGCGCTGCAGATGGTGGAGAAGACGGGCGGCGAAGTGGTGGTGTTCACCCTCGGCCCCGACCGCGCTATCGACGGGCTGCGCAAGGCCCTGGCCTTGGGCGCGCACCGAGCGATTCATCTCGCCGACGCCGATTTCGCGGGTGGCGATCCGATCAGCAACGGCCGTGCGCTGGCGGCGGCGCTGGCTGCCGAGGATCTCGACCTGGTGCTCACCGGATCGCAGTCCGATGACCTCGGCTACGGCGCCACTGCGACCGTGATCGCCGAGATTCTCGGTTGGCCGCACGCCTGGCTGGTGATGGGAATCGAGCTCGTCATGACGACCGGCAATGGCGCGGGCTCGGCGCGGGTGATCCGCGAGCTCGAGCAGGGGCGCAACGAGATCCTGGACCTCGACCTGCCGGCGGTTCTCGAGGTCCAGGCCGGAATCAACCACCCCCGCTACGCGTCCCTGCGCGGAATCATGATGGCGAAGAAGAAGCCGATCGAACGCCGCTCTTGCGCCGACCTCGGGCTGAGTGTCGACCAGGTGGGCGCGAGCGGCGCCTCCATCGAGCTGTTGTCGGTGGCTTTCCCGGAAGCCCGCGGCGCGGTCGAGCTGTTCGAAGGCGACCCCGAGACCGCAGCCAAGGCGCTGGTCGCCAGGCTCGATCGCGAAGCGACGGTGCTGGGGTGAGCGCGGCGATCCCGACCGGTGGCATCTGGGTGGTCGCCCAGCACGAGCGCGGCGTGGTCCACCGCGGCACGCTCGAAGTAGCGGCATTCGCCCAAGACCTCGCGTCCAAGACCGGTGCGACGCTGTCGTTGGTGGTCGTCGGCGGCGCTGAGGCGAGGGGAGTTGCCGACGAGCTGTCGCGGATCGACGTCGCCGGCGTGTTGTTGGCAACCGCCGAGAACCTGGCTTTCTACGACCCGGCGCCGTGGACCGACATCTTGGCCCGAGCCTACGACCGCTATCGCCCAGAGATCCTGCTTTTTCCCCACACCTATCAAACCGTCGACTTCATGGCCCGGCTCGCCCAGCGGGTGAACGGTGCCTTGATCCCGGAGGTCATCGGGTTCGCCGGCGGCTCGCTGGGCGAGGTGCGTTGGCGCCGACCGATCCTGCGCGGCAAGATGCACGCTGAGGTGCGGGTGAAGCAGGGAGCGCTGCCGCTGCTGGCTTCGGTCCAAGCCGGGGTGACCGCTGCGGACGATCTGCGCGCGGGGCGGGCGGCGGTCGAGACACTGGCTCTGGACGGTCCGGTCGCTGCGCC
>JAQBHE010000703.1:0-5816 GCA_032128015.1 Holophagae bacterium | reverse complement strand
CTCGCGACCCTCGAGGATTGCTCGCTAAGCCAACGGGAGGTCCTCGACGTCATCGAGCGCGTCGATACCTACGTCGACGAGGTCATCGGCAGCGTCGGCCCGGCCGGCTAGCTCCGCGAATCGACGGCGGCCGTTCGCTGGCAGCACCGAGCAAAAGGTAGCGCGCACGCCCGATCGTCAGTTCCCGGCGACCACGACGGATCGACTCACCCGAGGACCACCCGGAACAAGGCGCCTCCCGCGGCCAAGTTCTCGAGCGAGAAGCGCAGCTGGTGCTGGGTCAGGATCTCATTGACCAGGGTGAGGCCGAGACCGCGACCGCTCTCTTTGGTAGTGTAGAACGGCCGGAACACGCCGTCGAGCGCCTCGGCACTCAGACCCGGACCGTTGTCCTCGATCTCGAGCCAGCGCCGGCTGCCCTCGCAGCCCGCGCGCAGACTCAGCCGACCTCTGCGACCGATTGCTTCGGCGGCGTTCTTGAGCACGTTCACCAACGTGCTCTTGCCACACCCCGAGGGTCCCATGATCGACACCAGCTCGCCGGACTCGATGTCGAGACAGATGTGGCTCAGCGCCTTGGTCTCCATGCGCGACGTGCGGTAGACCTTCTCCACGTTTTCGAGACGGATCATTCTGTTCTTCCTCCTTTGAAACGAGCCGATCTCCGCCGGTACGCATCAACCGCGGACTTTGACCTCGTCCATGTCCACGAAGCGACTCGTGTCGGAGAGGATCACCACCTCGCCGTCCTCGAGCCCCTCGACCACCTCGTAGTGGCGGTACCCCGACAAGCCAAGCCGGACGTCGCGGCGATGCGCCACTCCGCCGTCGAGCACGAACACCCGGAGCGATCCCGCGGCCGCGGTCGCCGGGCCCTTGGGCACCCGTAGCACCGCGTCCTTGTGCTCGACCACCACTAGCACGTCGGCGCGTAGGTTGGCGCGCAACGATGGGTGCGACGGCTCCGCGAGCTCGACCCAGAAGCGCAGGGCGCCCTGGTCGATCGCCGGCAGGATGCGGGTCAGGGTGCCCGCGAGCTCGAGCTCGCCGATTGGCAAGCGCACCGGCTGGCCAACGCGCAGGCGAGTCGCGTAAACGTCGGCGATCGTAGCCTCCACCCGGAAGCTGTCGGGATCGGCGATCCGCGCCAGCACGTCTCCCGGGTGCACGGTCGCTCCGACCTCGGCAGCGACGAAGGTCAGCACGCCGTCGCGATCGGCGCGGGTGACCGCCATCGCCGCCCGCTGCTCGGCGTCGGCGAGCTCGCCGCCCAAAGTGCGCAGCTGCGCCTCGACACCAGCAATCTGCTCCGCCAGCGCGAGCCGGCTGTTGTCGACCGAGTCGCTCACTTTCTTGCGCTCGATCTCGGCCTTGCGCTGGCGCACCAGGGTCGCCCGGAGCTGGGTCTCCGAGATCAGCCCCTCCTCGAACAAGCGCTGGTCCTGTTCCACTTGGTACGCGAGCTCCTCGAGGTCGAGCTCGCGCACCGCGAGCTGGCTGCGAAGGTCGATCAGCCGCTCCTCGAGGCGGAGCTGGAGCTCGCGCCGTTCGCTCGCTTTCTGCTGCTGCTCTCCACGCAAACGCTCGACGTCGAGCGTCGTCTGGCCGACATCGAGCTCGAGCACGGGGTCCCCCGCCACCAGCAGGGCGCCGGGCTGGCTGACTACCCGGAGCACCCGTCCCTCGACCCGGCTCGAGATCACTTGCTCGCGCGCCGGCTCGACGATGCCATTGGCGGTGAGCACCGCGTCGAGGTCGCCGCGGTCGACGGTGCCGAGGTGAATCCGTGACCGGCGCAGGGACGGCTCGAGGCGACCGATCGCCCACGCCAGCGCTGCGAGGACGGCGATCGCCATCAACACCCACACCAGCCACTGCCGCGCGCCGCGACGCAACCGGTCGCTGGTCGTGAACTCGGTGTCCATGCCGCTCATGACCGGGGGACGCTCACGCCAGCTGCAAGGCAAGCCCCGTGCCAAAGCTGCAATCGCGCTATCGAGGTCAAATCGTCTTCGGCATTCGCGTTCCCGTGCCCGCAATCGGACAAGGTTGTCCGATCGCGAACACTCGGCCGGCGTCCCAATCGGCGACGATGACGATCGCCAGGGCAAAGCGGTGCTGGTAGATTCCCGCCACCCGATTCGGAGGCCGACCATGGATGAGAGTTCCACCGATGCCGCTGGCCCCCTGGCCGGGCTAGTCGTGATCGACGCCGCAACGATGGTGATGGTGCCGGCCGCCGCGGTCGTGCTCGCAGACTTCGGAGCCACGGTGATCAAGGTCGAGCCACCCGCCGGTGACCTCAACCGCTACGGCCACCGGATTCCCGGCATGCCGACCCACGACATCGAGTACTGCTACTACCAGGACAACCGCAACAAGCGAAGCCTCGCCCTCGACCTGAAGTCGGCTGCGGGCCTCGACATCCTCCGCCAGCTGGTGCGCCGCGCCGACGTCTTCCTCACCAACACCCGCCAACGTTCCCTCGAGCGCCTGGGCATCGACTACCCGAGCCTGCGAGCGCTCAACGTACGGCTGATCTACGCCCACGGCACCGGCTACGGCGACCACGGCGCAGAAGCGAACAAACCGGGCTTCGACGCGGTCTGTTACTGGTCGCGCTCGGCGCTCGAGGCGACCATGTTTCCCCTCGAGGGCTGGCTGGGATCACTGCCCTACGGTTCCGGTGACCACCCAAGCGGGATGTCCTTGCTGGCAGCAGTGATGATGGCCCTGTACCGGCGCGAGCGCACCGGCGAAGGATGCCGGGTCAGCACCTCACTGCTTGCCAACGGCGCCTGGAGCAACGCCATCATGCTCCAAGCGCGGCTGGTCGACGCCCGCTTTCATCCGCGTCGACCACGGGACAACCCGCTCAACTTCGCGTCGGTCTACTACCTCGCAGGCGACCGCCGGGTATTCAAGTTCACGATCATCCGCCACGACGAGGGCTGGCCCAAGCTGTGCCGCGTCGTGGGACGCGAAGACCTCATCGCCGACTCCCGTTTCGCCACCATCGAGGCGCGCTCGCAAGTCACCGGCGAGCTGGTCTCGATCTTCGACCTCGAGTTCGAGAAACACCCGATCGAATACTGGCGAGAGCGTTTCGCGGCCTGCGACGTCCCGTTCTCTTCTTTGGCCACCTACGACGAAGTGGTCGCGGACCCGCAGATGGCCGCCAACGACATCTTCCTCGAGATCGAGGATCCCGATGTAGGCCCGGTGCGCTCGGTCGACAACCCGTTGCGGCTAGACGGAGTCGCGCGACCGAGGCCGCGCGCCGCGCCCCGACTCGGCGCCCACAGCCGCGAAGTGCTCGGCGAGCTGGGGCTGGCCGCAGACCACATCGAGCGGCTGATCGCCGAAGGCGTGGTCGGGGTACCGACGTAGTCGATACCCAGCGGGCTCCGGGCGTTCGCCCTCCCCGGCAAGGCGGGCTCCCGGGAGCCCGTTGAGAGTCTCGAACCCGCCAAGCAAGAACTTGATCTGTGAGGTCAAGTTTGAGGGTTCAAGACATCTAGCACATCGGTTGCTTCGGGTTGTTCTGGGGGTAGCGGCCGAGCTTGGGCGGCCGACGAACGGGCGAGGACTACGGCGGATCCCCGACGCCCGAACGAGAAGACATGCCCAGAGCATCCGCTCGACGTCTCAGGCTACTCGCAGCGTTGGCGTACGCCCCGCCATCTCCTCGCTCGGCCGCCCAAGTGTCGGCGCGCCCGAGGACGGGCGCCACGCTCGGAAGGAAGAAGGCGGTGACGGGCTATGAGGCGGGCGTGACGCCCTCGAGGCGGACGAGCTCGCGGCTCGCGGCTTCGAGCTCCTTTTCGGCGGTGAGCAGGCGGAGCTCGGCGCGGCGGTGATCCTTGGCCGCTACGGCAACCGCGTCGCGCACGGTGACGAGCGCCGCGTCGAGCTCGGCGAGCTTGTCTCGAGCGCGCTCGCACGCACGCTCGGCCACGGTTGCCGAGCGCTCGGCCTCCGCCTTCTCGCCGAGAACTCGCTCGGACTCGCTGCGCGCTTTGGCCAAGCTCGATCGATAGCTGGCGACCGCCTTGCGAGCGCGATCGAGCTCTTGGCGTGTTGGGGAACGATCCTTCGTCATGGCGGCTGCCGCCGGTCCTGAGCGCTGAGACGCCATGTCCCGAACCCGCACCGGCCCAGCTGGAGCAGCGAGCGTGAAACCGAGCAACGCCTCGAAACCGGGCGGCTCGAGGTCCTGAACCAGGCGCCCGGGCGTGGCCTCGGACCCGACCGCAAGGGCTTCCAGAGTCCGGCCAACGCGCTGGAGCGTCGAAGCGCCGGTGCCGTGGCCCTGCTCGACCAGCAGCGCCTCGGCACCCGTCAACAGGGTCTGGATCGCACGGCGGCGCCGCTCGCTGGCGGCGCGCTGGTCCGCCGCGCCAGCGCCTTGCCGCTGCGCGTCTCGCATCGCCTCACCCGCTGCCTGCAGTTCCTCGAACTCCCTGCGCCGAGCCCGGTACAGCTGGTTGACGATCGCGGCGCTGAGCACCGGCTTGACGAGACCGGAGACCCAGGCAGCAGCCTCGCGATCGCCGCCATCGCGTAGCTTCTTAGCCAGAGCGTGGCGGCGGGCGACGAACTCGCCGAGCGGCCCTTGATAGAGCCCATCGAGCTCGTCCTCCGGGACCCCGCGCGGCTGGCCCGGCGACGCCGGCGACATCACCTCCGCCTTCTCAACCCGAGCCAACCGCTCACGCAGGGACGCGACGATCGAGGATGGCTCGAATGCGGCGCAGCAAGGTCACGAGGGTGAACGGCTTCTGCACGAAGTGGACACCGCGACTCAGGATCTGGGCGCGGCCGAGGACGTCCCTCGCGTAACCCGAGACGAACAGCACCTTGAGTCCGGGATCCTCGCGGCGGAGCTCGGTGGCCAACTCGGCGCCGTTCTGTCCGGGCAGCATGACGTCGGTGAGCAGAAGATCGGGCTCGAACACCTCGCCCGCCATCAGCGCCCGAGCCTCCTCGGCACAGTCGGTAGCGAGCACGCGGTAGCCCTCGGAGCGCAGCGACGAGGTGACCAGATCACGCACCGATTGTTCATCCTCGACCAGCAAGATGCGCTCGTTACCGCCGAGGCTTCCACTTGCGTCGTCGACGCTGATCGAGCCGGAATCGCCGGGCGCGCGAGCCGCAGCCGGCAGATAGATCTGAACCGTGGTGCCTCGACCGGGCTGAGACTTCAACTCGATGAAGCCGCCGCTCTGGGTGACGATTCCATAGACCATCGACAGACCGAGGCCAGTGCCACGACCGCGCTCCTTGGTGGTGAAAAACGGCTCGAAAACGTGCGCCAAATTCTGGGGCTCGATGCCGCATCCGGAATCGGTGACCGAGATTCCGGCGTACTCGGGTCGAAGCGACTGGGCGGCGCCCGCGACCCTCTTGACCTCTTTCGGGTCAACCTTCTCGGTGCGCACCGTCACCTGGCCTCCGGCGCTCATCGCGTCGCGGGCGTTGACCACCAGATTGAGCAGCACCTGTTCCATCTGGCCCGGATCCGCCCGCACCGGCGGTAGGTCTGGATCGAGCTCGGTGATCATCTCGATGCCTTCGCCGATCGCCGGCGCCAGCAACGAGCCCATGCTCTCGACCACCGCGTTGAGGTCGAGGAGCTGAGGTTGCTGGACCTGCTTGCGACTGAACGCGAGCAGGCGATCGGTAAGGGTGGCGGCGCGTTCGCCCGATTTGCGGATCTCGGCGACCTTGGCGTGGAGCGGATCGCTCGGCTCGAGGGCGCGCAACACCAAGTCGGCGTAGCCGTTGATGGCGGTCAGCAGGTTGTTGAAGTCGTG
>JAQBHE010000702.1:0-15796 GCA_032128015.1 Holophagae bacterium | reverse complement strand
TGCCGGCCACGGGGTCAAGGTCGCGCGGGACGTCGGCGGCGAGACCGTGACCGCGGAGAACCGGCGGGTGACCCCGAGTCGGGAAGGCGTCGAACGAGCTCGCGCGTTTGTCGAGCGCTACCTGCCGGCTGCCGCGGGCCGCGAGCTCGAGACCAAGACCTGTCTCTACACCCTCACCCCCGACCGCGACTTCGTCGTAGACCGCGTGCCTTCGCATCCCAACATCGCGGTCGCGATCGGCGCCGGTCACGCCTTCAAGTTCGCTTCGGTTCTGGGCAAGACGCTCTGCGAGCTGGTCCTCGACCACAGCCCGGCGTACGATCTCAGACCCTTCGCGATCGACCGCCCGCTCCTGCTCGAGGCCGCTCCGCCGACCCGCTACATGGTTTAGTTTCGCTAGCTGCGAAGAGGCGAGCCTCGTACCTCGAGGTCTTGGGGTCCGTCCAAACGTAGCGGCCGAGCTTGGGCGGCCGCCGACCGAACGAGCTTCCTTGCGTCGGCGGCCGCAGGCCGACGCCGCAACGACCGGCGTGAGGTGAAAGACGTCGACGACGCCGAAGGCGGAGTCGGACGTCCGCAACCTCGCCAGAACCGTTCCGATCCCATGGCGCCCGGACGAAGGGCCACACCCAGCGCCCGTTCGGGCACCACGGCCAATTCGCAGCGAGAGCGTGCGCCCCAACTACACTTCAATCGGCCGCCCAAGCTCGGCCGCTACGTTCGGAAGGGACACGGCGGTGCCGACCCGATCTGCGCAAGGGAACTAACCGACCGCGGCGTCGTGCCCGCACCACACCAGGCCGGAGACCAGCTTGGGCAGAAAACGGGTCGACTTCGGGGGCAGCACCTCGCCGTTCTTGGTGGCGGCGGCGAACGCCTGCGGGGTCATCGGCGGCAGCCAGAATCCGGCCTGCACCTCGCCGCGCTCGACCAATTGGAACAGCGAATCGGGGTTCGCGCGGTAGAGGATCGAGCCGTCGCGAGCGTTCGAGAGCTCTAGCCCGCCGGCGCGCAGCAAGTCGTAGTGCAAGAGCACCACGGCGAGCGCGGCGTCGCGTCCGGGGGTGTCGTTCGGAGCCAGGTCGGGATCGAGCTGCCAGATCTCGGGCGGGCTGCCTGCGAACCGGACTCCCAGCGCCGGCGCCGGAGCGGCGGCCACCGCCGCAGCGAGTGCCTCACCGCTGTCGCCCGCGAACGGCGCGCGGCTGCGAGCGCGGCTCTCGATGGCGGCGCGGTCGGTCTTGACCGCGAGGCCGCGATGGATCGGGTCGATGGTCAAACCGCGCGATGCGACGCTGGTGATCACCGCCAGCTTGGCGGCGGCGGCGCTGCCCGCCTGCGCCGTGTGCTTGGCGGCGAACAGCTGGGCGACCTTGGTGCGGTGGTGACCGTCGGCGATCACCGCGGCACGCGGAGCGAGGGTGTCTCGATACGACGCGATGCGAGCCCGATCCTCGATCCGGTAGATCACGTGGCGATCGCCGGTTGCCGGGTCGCGATGGCGGGCGACCTCGTGCTTAGCGACGCTGTCGGCTGCCAGCATCGAGTCGAGGGTGCCTGGATCTTCGGCGATCAAGAGCACCGGCTCGAGGTCGACCCGGGTCGCTTCCAAGAGCGCCAGTCGGTCTTGGAGCGGCTTGTCGACCGTCTCTTCATGGGGTCTCAGGCTCGCGGACTCCGAGCCGCCGATTCCGACGAGACAGCAAAGTCCGAGACGGCGTCCGCCCTGAGCGAGCTCGATCGCGTAGGGGTAGAGCGCCGGCGCCGCGTCGCGGACCACCGCGCCTTGGGCGATCCAGGCGTCGTGAAGACTGGCTACCTGCTGGTACGGCTGCTCGCCAGCCGGGCGCGTGAGGTGGGCGAAGTGGTGGGGCGATTGGGCGTGGAAGCGGTCGCGCGCCGCGTCGTCGATCTGATCGAACGGCGGCGCAGCTAGATCTCCGGGGTCAGGACTTCCGGCAGTGCGGTTGCGCCCGCTCATGCGGAAGCCCGCGAAGGCGAGGATGTTCATCGCGGGAGACGCCGGCAGCAGCCGCGGCGGCGGATCAATCCTGCTCCGCCAGCGCGCGCTCGATGCGTTCCTGGACCTCGCGGCTGACACCGCGATCCTGGTTCGAGTAGAGCTCGCGGTAGAAGCGCTGGAGGAGGGGCGCGCCGACCGTGCGGTCGAGCAGCGATTTCACCGAGCGCACCACCTGTGGCGGGTGTTCGGCGATCCGGGCCGCCAGGGCTTTGGCTTCGTCGAGTAGCGAGGCGCCGGCGACCACCCGGTTGAGCAGACCGATCCGCGCCGCCTCTTCGGCCCCTACCCGCTCGGCGGTGAACAGCAGCTCCTTGGCCTTGGGCAGCCCGACCACCGTCGGCAGGTGCCAGGTGCCAACCGCCAGGCCGTAGGAGACTCCGGGGAAGCGAAAGGTCGTGCGCTCGCAGCCGAGCCGAAGGTCGCAGGAGCAGGCGATCTCGGCGCCGCCGCCGTGGGCGTGGCCGTTGACCGCGGCGATGGTCGGATGCGAAAGGTCGGAGATGCGACGAAACAGGCGACGCATGTCGGCCAGGAAGCGTCCGAGCTCGGGCGGCGCCAGCTCGATCATCTGGTGCATGTCAGCGCCGGCGCTGAACGCCTCGTCGCCGGCGCCGGTGATCACCAACACCCGCTTCTCGGGATCCTGGGACAGCCGATCGATGGCGCCAATCGCCTCGAGCACGAGCTCGTGGCTCAAGGCGTTACGCGCCTCGGGTCGATTCAGGGTGAGGACGGCGATCGCGCCAGCGTCCTCGACGAGTACCAGGCTCATGGGCGGCGATTCTACCTGGCGCCGGGTTGTCCATGATCATTGGGGGCAGAGGCCCCCTTTTGGGGGCTGCTAGACCGCGACCGCGGCCTCGCTGGACACCCGAAGCTCGCCGCCGATGACATCGATGGTGATGGTCGAGCCGTCGCGGATGTCGCCAGCGATCAGCGCCCGGCCGATCTGGGTCTCGACCGCGTGCTGGAGATAGCGCTTGAGCGGGCGCGCGCCGTACACCGGATCGAAACCCTCGCGGGCGATCAGCTCGCGCGCGGCGTCGCTGAGCTCGAGCTCGAGCGAGCGGTCGGCCAGCCGTCGGCGGAGGTCGGCGAGCAGCAGGTCGACGATCTGCTCGATCTCCTCGAGTCGGAGTGGCTTGAACAACACCGTGTCGTCGATGCGGTTGAGAAACTCGGGCCGGAAGTGGGCGTGGAGCTCCCGGAACACTCGTGCCTTGACCGCCTCCGGAATCTCGCCCCTCGCGTCGATGCCCTCGAGGAGGTGGGTGGAGCCGACGTTCGAAGTCATGATCACCACGGTGTTGCGGAAGTCGACGGTGCGGCCCTGGGCATCGGTGAGCCGGCCGTCGTCGAGCAGCTGCAGCAGGACGTTGAAGACGTCGGGGTGGGCCTTCTCGGTCTCGTCGAAGAGCAGCACCGAGTAGGGCTTGCGGCGCACCGCCTCGGTGAGCTGGCCGCCCTCCTCGTAACCGACGTAGCCGGGCGGGGCGCCCATCAGTCGCGACACCGCATGCTTCTCCATGTACTCGCTCATGTCGATCCGAACGATCGCGTCTTCGGAGTCGAACAACGCTTCGGCAAGCGCCTTGGCGAGCTCGGTCTTGCCAACGCCGGTCGGGCCCAGGAACAAGAACGAGCCGATCGGCCGTCGCGGATCCTTGATCCCCGAGCGCGCCCGCAGCACCGCGTCGCTCACCAATCGCACCGCCTCGTCCTGGCCGATCACCCGTTGGTGAAGGATCTGCTCGAGGCGCAGCAGCTTGTCGCGCTCGCCCTCGACCAATTTGGTAACCGGGACCCCGGTCCAGCGCGAGACGATCTCGGCGATCTCCTGCTCGGTCACCTGTTCGCTGACCAGCCGCGCCTTGCCGCCACCAGCGCTCGCCGCTGCCAACTCTTGCTCGAGCTTCGGCAGCTCTCCGTGGCGCAGCTCGGCAAGCCGCTCGAGGTCGTAGTCGCGCTCGGCGACCTCGATGGTGTGGCGCACCTGCTCGATCTGCTCGCGCAGCTGGCGCTCGTGGTCGATCGAAATCTTCTCGGCTTGCCATTGCGCGCGCATCGCGTTCGCCTGCTCGCGGAGCTCGGCGAGCTCGCGGCGCAGGCTCTCGAGCCGCTCGCGCGACGCGGCGTCGGTCTCCTTCTTGAGCGCTGCTTCTTCGATCTCGAGCCGCATCACCTTGCGGGTTACCTCGTCGAGCTCGGCGGGCATCGAGTCGATCTCGGTGCGGATCATCGCGCACGCCTCGTCGACCAGGTCGATTGCCTTGTCTGGGAGGAAGCGGTCGGAGATGTAGCGGTCCGAGAGGGTGGCGGCGGCGACCAGCGCGCCGTCTTGGATCGCGACCCCGTGATGGACCTCGTAGCGCTCTTTGAGCCCGCGCAGGATCGAGATCGTGTCCTCGACCGAAGGCGCGTCGACGAGCACCGGTTGGAATCGGCGCTCGAGCGCCGCGTCCTTCTCGATGTGCTTGCGGTACTCGTCGAGGGTGGTGGCGCCGACACAATGGAGCTCGCCGCGGGCGAGCATCGGCTTGAGCAGATTGCCGGCATCGGTCGAGCCCTCGGTGCGACCGGCGCCGACGATGTTGTGGAGCTCGTCAATGAACAGCAGGACCCGCCCTTCGCTGGCCTTGATCTCGTTGAGCACCGCCTTGAGTCGTTCTTCGAACTCGCCCCGGTACTTGGCGCCGGCGAGCAGCGAGCCGATGTCTAGGGAGAACAACACCCGGTCCTTGAGCCACTCCGGGACATCGCCACGGACGATTCGTTGGGCGAGGCCTTCGACGATTGCGGTCTTGCCGACTCCGGGCTCGCCGATCAGCACCGGGTTGTTCTTGGTCTTGCGCGACAGGATGCGCACCACTCGCCGAATCTCGCCGTCGCGGCCGATGATCGGGTCGAGCTTGCCGGCGCGAGCCTGCGAAACGAGGTCGACGCCGTATTTTTCGAGCGCCTCGTAGGATGCCTCGGGGGTGAGGCTGGTGACCCGTTGGTGTCCGCGCACTGCCTCGAGGGTCGCGAGCAGGGTGTCGCGATCGAGCCCGAGTTCGCGCAGCAGCTTCGCCGCGAAGCCGTCGCCGTTGACGATCGCAAGCAGCAGATGCTCGATCGAGAGGTAGTCGTCGCGCAGCCGCTTGGCTTCGTCAGCGGCATGGGCAAGCGTCCGATCGAGCCGCGCGGTGACGTAGATTTTGCCGGACTCACGGTCGGCGCCCGAAACCCGAGGGCGGCGGTCGAGCTCACTCTCGAGCCGCTGGTGCGCGATCTTGGGGTCGACGCCGGAACGCTCGAGCAGGCGTGGCGCGAGGGCGTCGGGTCCGGCGTCGAGGAGTGCGAGCAGCAGGTGCTCGACATCGACCTGCTGGTGGCCGTAGCGCAACGCCACTTCGTGCGCGGCCTGCACGGCTTCTTGAGACTTGAGAGTCATTTTGTTGGGATCCATCACTGGTCTCCGGATTCTGGGGAGGGCTCAACCACCGGTTGGCTCCCGCTCGGCGCGCGGAGCGAATCGCGAGACCTCGCTCAGGCGCTCGAACAGCGTTCGCTCCTCGTCGGTGAGTGGGTCGGGCACCACGATCTTGAGCTCGACATAGAGGTCGCCGTCGACCCCGCCCGGGTTCGCGAGGCCGTGGCCGCGGAGTCGGATCTTGCGACCCGAGGACGACCCCTGTGGCAACTTGATCTCGACCGTGCCCTCGAGCGTCGGCACCAGTACTCGACCGCCGAGCGCGGCCTCCCAAGGAGTGATCTCGAGCTCGGCAAAAAGATCGCGGCCTTCGAGACGCAGCGTCTCATGGCGCCGGAGCTCGAGGGTCAAGTACAGGTCGCCGGCGCCGCCGCCGTTGCCCGGGTCGCCTTGCCCGCTCAAGCGCATTTTCTTTCCCGGCAAGACGCCCTTCGGCAGGGTTACCACCAGCGTTTTCCTTTCGCCAGTGGCCGGGTCCAGCAGCTCGATACGTTTCGGGCCGCCGCGCCCCAACTCCTCGAGCGAGACCTCCAGTCGGGACTCGCGGTCCGACCCGCGCGCCTTGCGGCCTGGGCCTTCCCAACGCACTCCTCGCGCCTGCCCGCGCGCCTGGTCGCGGAACAGCATGTCGAAGAACGAGCTGAAACCGTTCGGTCCGAAGTCGAAGTCAGCGGACGGCTCGCCGAAGTCGAAACGGACGTTGTCCCAACCCGGCGGCGGCGCCCCGGTATCCTGGGTGCGTTTCCAGGCCGAGCCGTACTGGTCGTAGCGGCCGCGTTTCTCGGCATCTCCGAGGACCGCGTAGGCTTCGCCGATCTCCTTGAAGCGGTTCTCCGCGTCGGGATCACGGTTGACGTCGGGATGGTGCTTTCGCGCCAGCTTGCGATAGGCCTTCTGGATCTCGGTGGCCGAAGCCGTCCGCTCGACGCCGAGCACCCGGTAGTAGTCTTGGAACTTCAAAACACGCCTCTCGCAAGAAGAATCTTAGTGCGACCTCCTAAGATCCTAACCGATTCTGAGACCCGTTCCATTCCCCCAGAAGCAGGAAGGGCGACGCCGCAAGATTGCGACGACGCCCTTTGATCTCGGATTCCGCTCTCGCGGGTAGAGGGTGGAAGCGGCTCAGAGCGCCGGAGGATCCAGGCCAAAGCGCTCGTAGTTCTGGGCGATATAGGTCTTCCACTTGTCGGGAACTTCCTCCTCGGGGAGGATCGCCTGAACCGGACAGGCGTCGACGCAGAGCCCGCAGTCGATGCACTCCTCAGGCTGGATGTACAGCATCTCCCAATCTTCTTCGTCCTTGCCGTAAATGCAATCCACCGGGCAGACATCGACGCAGGCGGTGTCCTTTACCCCGATACACGGCTCCATGATGATGTGTGTCATGCGATGTGTCCTCCGTGTCCTCGTACCTCTAGGTCCTGCGAATTCGCGGCCGCAGAGTATACGAGAAGGGCGGCAAGAGTAGCGGCAAGAGTAACGGTTCACGATCTCGACAAGCGACCTCAGGCGCCGACCAAGCGGCGGCTCGAGAACGATTCGGGGATTCCGTCCACTTGCCCGTCAACGATCAGCGAGGCGATCACCCGCGCGGTCCAGGGCGCGAGCAGGATCCCGCTCCGGTAGTGGCCGGTAGCGACGAACAGCGACCTCCCGCCCCATTCCCCGATCACCGGCAGTTCGTCGGTGGTCGCCGGTCGCAGCCCGCTCCAGTGTCTTGCGACCGCTTTCCAGCGCAAGCTGGGGAAAACTCTCTGGGCGAAGTCGATGAGCTCCTCGCGGGCCGCATCCGTGGTGCGTTCGTCGAAGCCGGCGCGCTCGGCGGTGGCGCCGACCAACAGCTCGTCGCCGCGCTTGAGCGCATAGAGGTGGCCGCAACGCAGCGCCCCGTCGAGGCGGAGGCCGGGCACCCGGTAGGAGATCATTTGACCGCGCACCGGCTGGACCAGCGAAGGAGCTCCGAGAACTTCGCCGCTCCAGGCGCCGCAGGCGATGACCACTTTGTCGGCTACCGTCCGCCAGCCGCGGCCGGCGAGGCGGATCCCCTGCGCCACCTGCGCGCAGTTCTCGACGGTGCGCTGGCTGTGGATCGGCGCGCCGCGGCGGGTCAGCAACAGGCGTAGCGCGCGAACGGTTTGCCGGGGATCGATCGTGGCTTCGCGGGGAAGATGGATCGCCCGGCGCGCCGCGGGTGAAAGCCCCGGGACCTCGGCACGCAGTCGATCGACACTCCATTCCGAAACCGGCTCGCCGGCGACGGTGGCAGCGTCACGCAATCGGTCGAGGCTGGCTTCGTCGTTGTCGTCCAGCGCCAACGCCACGGTGCCGTGCTGCGAGTATCCGAGATCGAGCCCGCTGATCTCAGCGAGCTCTGGAGCGAAGCTCTCCCAATGATTGCGGGCTTCGAGCCCCACCCGGGTCAGGTCGTCGATGGCGCCAGATGCGGTGTTGCTCTCGGCCACCGGCGCCAGCATGCCCGCGGCGGCCAGCGAGGCATCGCCACCGGGATCCCGCGCCTCGATCACTTCGACCCGCAGGCCTCGGAGTCGCAGCTCGAGCGCACAGGCCAGGCCGACGATCCCCGCTCCGACGACCAGGACATCGGGGCGATCGGCGGTGATGATGCCGTGAGCGCGCTTGTTCTCGACCATGAGCGCGGCGACTCAGGGTGCGCCGCCGCCGGCGCCGAGGCGTTCGAGTCGAGCGCGGGCCCTTGGCGCGATCCATGGACCCTCGTCCCATTCCAGCCGGCCTTCGGCGCTCGAGGCGGCTCGCGCGAAGGCGTCGCGCGCCGGATCGCGGAAACGCGTTCCCGCCCGAGTCAGCGCGAGACCCAGCCAGTAGTCGATCTGGGCGCGGCCGAGCCCGGACTGATCGAGCGTCGGCACTGCGGTGGTCTCGATGCGGCGTAGCCGCTCGACCGCGGCTTCGTTGTCGCCCGACCGCAGCACGATGCCTGCCAGGTTGAGCTCGAGCACCCAGCGCGGCCAGTCGGACACCTTCTGGAGCTCGGCGGCGAGGGCGGCCGTGAGCGCCGAATAGACGATGTCGGGATCCGCCAGGTCGGCGACCACGAACGAGCGCCCGGTGGCGAGCTCGACGCGATGCAGGTTGCCGTTGGTCTGGGTCTCGAGTGCGACCGTCTCGCCGGCCTCGTGGGTTGCGATCTCGCGCCTTAGGTCGGCGGTCGAGAACACCGGCACGCCGCCGACGGCGGTGACCTGATCGCCGACTAGGAGACCGGCTTGGTCGGCCGGTCCGCCGGGCCGGACTCGCGCGACCACCGGGCCGGCCGCGAGCGCCGAGTCGAGGAAGTCGGCGCCGATCACCGGACGACGCTGGCCGATCGAGGGCACGAAGGCGGTCGCCAGCCGCTTCAAAGCTTCGCGATCCTCGACCACGACCGACCGCACCTCGGGCCGGCTGGGGCCCGGCGGCGCCGGCCAGATCCACAGGTCGGCCTCGGTCGCCATCACGTCGTTCGACAGGACGGTGAGCAGGTAGACCGAGCCCGGGAGACGCTGGTAGAAGGTCTTCTGAATCGCCGACCAGTCCGGCGCATTGGCGCCGGCGGCCGCGCTGCCGGGCGACCGCGCGCGCAGCCTTGGCGCGTCGAGTCCGAGCTCTGCGAGCAGCGGCGCCGCGGTGGCTGCGCGATCGAGCAGGGACCAACTCCCTAGCAGCTGGAACTCGTCGAACAGGCCGCTGCGAAGCCTGTCCGCTGACACCTGGTCGCCGCCCAAGACGCCGAGCACCACCAGTGCCGGCCGCAGCTCGACGGTGACGTCGACACTCTCGCGGTCGACGACATCGACCGCGGTCTCGAACACCCCGAACGAGCCGCGGGTGACCTGCAGCTGATAACTGCCGGGGAGCAGAGTGAGCTGCGCGGGACCGGAACCGGCGACAATCGGACGGACGCGCTTGCCGTCGAGCAGGACCTCTGCGTCAGCCGGCAGGCGGCTGAGCAGAACGGTTCCGGATTCGCGCTGGAGCAAGATCGGCTCGAGCGGGATGTCCCGCAGTTCCGGGACGTCGACCCTGGTGGTGAAGGTGCGGAATCCGGTCTTGCGCACTTCGACGGTTCGGCTTCCGAGGGCCAGCTCGTCGATCATCAACAAGGCGGAGAAATCAGCCCGCGGGTGCGCGCCGGCGTCGCCGCGAGGCACGAAGTCGGCATCGGCTTGACCCTGGGTCCGACCGCGCTCGACGCCGTCGATGACGATCGTGGCGTCGGTCGGTCGGGTGCGTAGAACGAGCACCGCGCTGGTGCGATCGAGAGCCGCCTCGACGGTGCGGGTCTCACCGGCGATGACCTCGAATGGCAGGCTGCTCGGAAGGTAACCGGGCTTTCGCGCTTCGGCGACGTAGCTGCCGGTGAGGATCGGCTGCGGGCCCTGGCGAGGCGAGAAGCGCCGTTGCTGGACCCACAACTCGGCGCCGTCGGGCACCACCAGGAACTCGACATAGCCGATCAGCCGTTGTCGCGTCCGGTCGAACAGCTCGGCGAGCCTGCCCGCGATCTGATCGCGGTCGATCTCGAATTCGGCGGCTAGCCGCAGCAGGGTCTCGAAGTCACGCTCGGCGGCGGCGTTGTCGCCGAAATTGAACTCGGCGCGGGCGCGGTACAACAGACTGGCGCGTAGGCGCTCGTCGATCGCAGACTCGCCAGCCCCGGCGAGCGGCAACAACGCGTCGACGACCTGGGTGAACAGCGGGATCGTGTTCGCCTGATCGGCAGTCTCGAATAGTGCTGTCGCATCTTGGAATAGGCGCTCGATGTCGGCTGAGATCACCGGCTGGTCGACGTCGAGGTCCTGCTCTTCGACCTGGCCGCAGACCGGCGCCGCCGCAAGGACCACCAGCGCTAGCAGCCACGACCAGCGCTGTCGCGCGCGACCTTGCGATCGAACCGACCTGAATCGAACCGACCTGAATGGAACCGGGCTCATCGTCTACTCCAATACCACCACAACCGCGAGCTTCGGATCGGCGACGTAGATCCGACCGGTGCCGTCGACCGCGAGGTCTTCCGGGCTCCGCAGCTCGAGACCTCCGGGGAGCAACGGGCCGAGAGTCTGCAGCCCGGCGCCCTCGCTGCTGGTGACCACGATGGCCCGACGGCCGGAATCGAGCACGTAGACGTTGCCGAGGGCATCGACGTCGATTGCCAGCGGCTTCTCGGCGGTCGAAGAGAACGACCGGATCAGCTGGTTCGAAGGACCGAACACTGCGACCTTCGAGGGGCGAGCATTGAGCACGTAGACCGTGCCGTCGGCGCCGGTGGCGACGTCGACCGCGCCCACGCTCGCCGCACCCAGGCTGCTACGGTGCTCGCCGCCAGCGAAGACATGAACACCGTCGAGATCCTTGTCGATGATGAACCACTGGCCGAACAGCCCCGAGGCGCCGGCGAGGATGCGGCCGAGGGGCTTGGGCTTGTCACCGCCGCTGGTCAGTGTCTGGGCGCGACCGCCGGACTCGGCGAGGACTCCTTCGGCGACCGAGACCATGACTCGATCATCGGGATCGAACCAAGGCCTTCCGAGATTCTTCGAGGTGGCGGTCGCCGCGGTCGTGGCCATTGTGCCGTCGGTGGCGATCGTGACCAGGTTCGACGACGCTTCGTCGCCGACCACCACCCGTCCTTTGAGGCTGGCTGCCAACGCGCCCGGCTTGCGCAGCGTTGGCAGATTGAGCCGACGCGCCGTGGTCCACCGGGGTTGCGAGGCTGCGGGTCGGATCCACATCCGATGGATCGCGGTGAGCAGCGTTCGGGCCTGGGCCACCACATCCGCCGCCCCGGTCGAATCGCTGCGTTCCACGACCGCTTGCAACAGCTGGACCGCGGACAGCCACTCGCCGCCGGCCAGCAGCGTCTGGGCCATCCCGAGCTCCGCGTGCTGGGTCCAAGGCCCTCGTGGCTCGTCTTCCATGGCTTCGAGGAAGCCCGAGAGCGCGGCCCCGCGGTCACCGAGCGTCGCGCTCGCCTGGGCGCCCAGGACTCGCGCTTCGGCCCGCGCCGGCAGCGAACCGAAGCGATCGGGCCCGTAGAGGTTGGCCACCCGCGCCAACAGCGTCCGGGCTGCCTCGAGGTCGGCGAGCGACTGACTGGCGGCGAGCTTGACCCGGGCCTGGAGGACTCGTGCCGCCGCGCTCTCGACCGAGTCGACGTAGCCGTCGATCAGGCGCTGGGACTCGGCCTCGGCGCGGTCGGGTCGGTTGGCCTGGAAGTGGATCTGGGCGGACTCGAGCAGCGCCGTTGGGGCGAATCGGCTGGTGGGGAAGCGTTCGACCAAGGCGCGGTACTCGCCGAGCGCGGCATCGGGATTGCCGTTGCGCTTGTGCAGCCGCCCTTCGTCAAGCAGGCGTTGGGCGGCACTCTCGTCCTGGCCGATGGCCGCAGTCGCCGCCAAGAATACGGCGCTCAGCCAGAGTGCAATTCGATACCGAGTGCGAGTCGCCATTCTCCTATTCTGTACCGGGATCGCCCGCAGGCGCCAAGGGATCGGCGCAATCGGGCTCGAGCCGAGGTAACGAGGCCCTCCGGAGGCCTTGAGGAGCTCGCGCGTCCGTCCGCGGGCAAGGGGTGGGAGCCCGACTAGTTCACCTTGATCTCGGTGGCCGATCCGGTGATCCGGCGCACCGTCACTCCGATGGCTTGGGTCCGCTCGTTGTACTTGCCGTCGGGCCACCGGAAGTGGAACCGGTGGTTGGCCCCAAGCGCGAACTGGAGCGGTTGCGGTGCCACGAACGAGTGGGTGCCATCGATGGTCAGCTCGGCGCCGCTGGGCACCGAGGTCACGAACACCGAGACCGCTTCCGGCAGCCGGATCGTCTGGAGCTGTCCGCTCTTGATCTCGACCGTCTGGCTCAGCCGATAGAACACCGACGGTGCTGCGATCTCGACGTCGTGGCTGCCCGGTGCGAGCGAGAGCGGCGAGCCGGTGACTCGCTTGCCATCGACGCTCACGGTCACCGGGTACGCCGACTCGATACCCAGGGTTCCCGGCGGGATCACTGGCTCGAGCTCGTAGAACAGCCGGCGCTGATCGCCTCGTGACGACGGCTCCAGCTTGTCGCTCCCAGCACTCGAGAAGCCGTCCTTCGCGACCGCGATGTCGTAGCGGTGACCGAAGGTGAGCTCGACTTCGGTGGGGGTCGGCGCCGCGAGGCGCTTGCCGTCGACGCGGACCGTAGCGCCTTGCGGACGGCTGTCGATGGTGAAGGTCGCGACCACCGGCGGCGGTTGAGTCGGCTCTGGCTCCGGTGCTGGCGCGACCTTGGGCTCGTCGGCTGCCGGCTTTGGAAGATCGATGGCCGGTGCGGTTGCCTTCGCCAGGTTGCCCGAATCGGCCCCTGGATCGGCGCCCGGATCGGCGGCTGCGACCGTTGTTGTTCGTGGGCTCTGGATGCGGTCCCAGAACGGCTCGAGCGCTGGGATGAAGCCAAGGTACGCGCCCGCGGCCGCGACAGCCACCGCGCCCACGAGCAGGGTCGCGACGGCCAGGCCGAAGCGGGTCCCGCCGCGACGGCTTCGCCACCAGCTGCGGGCGCCGTCGTAGGTTCCCGAGCCGGCCGGGAGCGATTCGCCGGTCAGGGTGACCGTGCCCTGCGTGCTGTCCTCGGTGAGCGGCGGGGTCACTCCCAGAGCCTCGCGCAGCGCCTCGCCGAGGGCGACGCAGGTCGCGAAGCGATCGGCCGGGTTCTTGGCCAGGGCCCGCAGCAGCGCCTGGTCCACGGCCGGCGGCAGATCGGGGTTGAGCTGGTGGGGGGGAGTCGGCGCTTCGTGGACGATCTTGTAGAGAATGGTGGTCGGGATGTCGCCGCGGAAGGGCAGTTGCCCGGTGAGCATCTGATACAGGATCACCCCCAGCGCGAACTGGTCGCTCGCTCCCGTGATCCCCTGGCTCGTGATCTGCTCGGGCGCCATATAGGACGGGGTGCCGACCACAGTGCCGGTCTGGGTGAGGTTGGAGCTCAGGACCTTGGCGACGCCGAAGTCGGTGATCTTGGGCCGGCCCTCTGGGGTGAGCAGGATGTTGGCCGGCTTGATGTCGCGGTGGATCACGCCCGCGGCGTGGGCGAAGTCGAGCCCGGAGCACAATTCGAGCGCGGTGTCGGCGATCTGGGTGAACGACAGCTCTCGCCCGGCGCGCAGCACCGCGTCGAGACTGCTGCCCTCGACGCACTCCATCGCGATGTACGCGACGCCTTCCTCGTCACCGACGTCGTAGATGGTCACCAGGTTGGGGTGTGACAGGGTGCCCGCCGAGCGGAACTCTTGCTCGAAGCGCGAGCGCTGCTCGTTGCTATCGCGGTCCTCGCCCCGCGACGCATAGAGCACCTTGATCGCCACCGTCCGCCCGATCAGCGGATCGTGAGCGCGGTAGACCACGCCCATGCCGCCGCGACCGAGGACGCTGTCGACGACGAAGCGTCCGAAACGCTGCGGCAACTGCTGGTTCGAGTTCGACAACTGCGCGCTGGCGGCTTCGGGCGCCGCCTCGGCCCCGCTAGTCGCTCGACTTACCGGACGGCTTGTCGGTGTCGAGCTGACGGCTCAGGCGGTCCGCGGCCGGCGATAGCGGTGCGTGCTCGAGGATCCGGTTCGCACGTTCGATCGCCTTGGCGGAATCGCCCAACTCCTGGTAAACGACCATCTCCCGATACAGCGTATCAGCCAACGCCTCGAGCCGGTGGGAAACGGTCTCGACGTAGCGGCCTTCGGGGAATCGCTCGAGGTACTCGGCGCCGTTCGCGGTGTCGGTGTATTTCGCGGCCAGCCCGTCGAGCCGGACCGCCGCGGTCTCGGCGAGGTCCGGGTCGCGGTCTTGGGTTGCGAGCTGCTCGAGGGCCGCCAGCCGAGTGAGCACCGAGGCGAGGTTGCGCAAGCCGCGCTGGGCTTTGACCGCCAGATCTCCGGCGGTCGGCGACTCCCAAACCTTGAGGAGCTGCTCCACCGCTTCGCTCTCCCGAGACAGCCGGCTGTACGCCACGCCGAGGTCGAGCGCGACTTGGTCGGCGCGTTTGGACTCCGGGTAATTGCTCGAGAATGCCTCGAGGAAAGGTATCTCGTAGACCGCGCCGTCGAGCACGCCTTCGGCCTGCGGGTAGAGCTCGGCGACTGCGGTCCTCATCTCCCCCATCTCCTGGGTGAGGGTGGCGAGCAGCGGGCTGTCGGCGCTCAACACCGACACCGTCGCGATCTCGGCGCTGTATTCCCCGAGCACTTTGCCGTAGTCGCGAGACAGCGCGAGGCGCTCGAACTCCCGGTCTCGGAGCCCGTGCAGCCGTTCCAGACGGAGGTTGTCGGCGGCGGTGCCGCGTGGCCAGGCGACCAGCGCGGAAGCCTTGACCGTTCCGATGCTCCCGGGGGAGAGCTTGCGGCCGTCGCCGAGGAAACCGAGAAGCACCTCCTGGGTCTTGGTGCGATAGGCATCGATCTCGGAATCGGCGACCGGACTCTGCGCCACCATCCCGCTTTCGCGAGCCTCAGCGGCCAACACACGCGCGTCGAAGAACGGATGGGTCTGCCAGTAGCCGAAGGTTTTGGTCTGCGGGATCATCGCCTGCATCCGGGTCATCAGGCGACGGGAGCCATCGGGGTCGAAGCCGGCAAGGGCGGCCAACCGCTGCCCTTGCTCATCGCTCTCGTCCTCGTTGTCGCGGCTGTAGCTGCGCAGCAACAGCTCGCCGATGACCGCGCCGGTGGCTTGGGTCGCTTGGAGGATCGACGCCGAGTTGCTGTCGCGGTACAAGTAGCCGCCCGGACCCTGGTAGACGTCGCCACGTGAGCTGTTCGCCGCCACCGCCGCGCCGATCGTGGCGAGTTGGCTCAGCACAGTGAGCAGGGTCGCCCGCTTGCGGATCTTCAGGAAATGCTCTTTCGTGACGTGGGTAATCTCGTGGCCGAGGAGCGCTGCGAGCATGTCGTCGTCGAGGTCGAGGTCGAGCATCCCGCGGGTGACGAAGATCTGTCCGGCCGGTAGCGCGAACGCATTCGGGATCGGCATGTCGACCACCGTGAAGGTGAACGGGTACTTGCGGAACTCCGAACGCTGGGCCAGTTGGTAGCCGATCCGGTTGACCCGCTCTACCTCGATCGGGTTGTCGACCAAACCGTAGTGCTCGGTGGCCTCGGTGGCAGCCGCGAGGCTCTTCTCGAACAGATCCGGGTTGCTGATCTCCTGGGCGAGTGCCGGCCGACCGAACGTGACGGCGGTCGCCAGGTATGCGAGTGCGACGGCACAGCGCCAGCTCAGGCAGCAGCGCGGGCTCAGGCTGCGGTGCGCGGGTCG
>JAQBHE010000701.1:0-6152 GCA_032128015.1 Holophagae bacterium | reverse complement strand
CTCGTGGTTCGCGATTCGCGATGGCGCCGCCGCCAGGGCTTCTCGGGCGTGCGCGTGGTTCCACTCAGCGAGGTAGAGCTGAGCGCCCGGCCCGCCGTGGCGGCTAGACGTCCACAACAGACGCTTGCCATCGGGGGTGGGCACGGGCAGACCGTCGAAACCATCGGTGTGGGTGACCCGCACCGGCTCCTTGGTGCCCGCGACATCGACGAGGAATACCTCGAAGTTGGCGAAGCCGAGCTTGTTCGAGGCAAAGAACAAGTACTCGCCCGATGGGTGCACGTAGGGCGCCCAGCTCATCGCTCCGAAGTCGGTGAGCTGACGCTGGTCGCTGCCGTCGGGCTTCATGCTCCAGACGTCGGCGATCAGGCCGCTCGTATCGAAGCGCCGCCAGATGATCCGCGAGCCATCGGGGAAGAAGAACGGGCCACCGTCGTAACCCGGAACGGCGGTCAGGCGTCGCACCGCCGAGCCGTCGGCCTTCATGGTGTAGATCTCGCCGAAGTAACTGGGGTCGATCTCGAGCTGTTTGCGCTCGGCGTCATCGAGCGAGCGCTCGAAGGCGTCGCGGGTCGACGAAAAGACGATCCACTGGCCGTCGGGCGAGAAACTGGCTTCGGCATCGTAGCCACGGGCCTGGGTCAGCCGGACCTCGGCGCCGGAGTCGGGGTTCACCAGGTACAGCTCCATCTCCGGGTCGTAGTCCCAGGCGTAGCGGCGCTCCTTTCCCGAAGCCCGGAAGTCGAGCTCGGCTTGTTGCAGCTCGCGCGAGCGTGGGTCGTGGTGAGTCGAGGCGAACAACACTTCGCCGGTTCCGGGACGGATGAACGAGCATGTGGTCTTGCCGACCCCCGACGACACTCGCTTTGTCTCGCCGTTGGTCATGTCCATCTCGTAGATCTGGTAGAACGGATTGTCCGCGGCCCGTTCGGATTGAAACACCATCTTGGTGCCGTCGGGCGAAAAGTAGCCTTCGCCGGAGCGCCGGCCCTCGAACACCAACCGGCGCACACGGGTCAGGAAGTCCGATTCCTGGCCGGTCGCGGTCGCGGTCTCGGGCGAGGCCGCGGCCGGCAGCAGGGTCGCTACGATCGCGAACGCGAGAGCGGTCGCGACCGGCCGAACGTTCGCGAATGGTCGAGACATGCGGACAGACTCCTCCCCAAGGCCGAAGCGTTGACGATAGCAGCCCGCCAGGCCGGACCACTCATAGGGAATCTTGCCGCTGCGAGGGGTCTTGTGGGTCACTGCCGTGTCACGGGACCGCCGATCATGGACAGGTCGCGAAGGCTTGCGTGTCCTGGATCGGCGCCGCCGGGCGGCCCAGCGGGTTGAAATAGGTCTTGACGGCATTGGTCTGAGTGTCGGTGACGGTGATCGTGTACTCGACATTGGTGGTAGCAGCGGCGAACACCCAGTACCGGTTGTTCAAGCCGCAGCCGTCGAGGACCTTCAATAGCATCTCCCAGTTGTTCGGTGAGAAGAAGTAGAAGAGACCGCTGTCGCCCTCCTTCGGCAGCGCCACGTTGGCCGGTTGGGTAGGGCCACCCGCAGTGCGAAAGTCGACGTTCACCTGGAAGCGGTCTTCTAGGAGGCATAGGGTGTGCTCGTCGGCGCGACATTCTCCGCGAGCCAGCGAGACGGTGTCGATGACCACCTGGAGGAGAGTTGTGTCCTGGGGCACGTCGACCACCACTTGCTCCCAGTCGGGGTTGGGGAACATCTTCCAGTCCTCGAGGAAGTAGTCGGCACCCGCCGGCAGCAGCGACGAAGTGTCGGCGATTCTCTGCTGCAACACTTCTAGGACAGTGCTCCCGCCCGAGACGCCGAGGAATCCAAAGACACGGATGCCGGGCGCCTTTCCTTTGTAGGTCACCTGAACCCGCAGCCGCTTCTCCGGCTCCTGGTCGATCCAGTTCGGGACATGGAAGGCGATGCCGGCCTGCGAACCACCAGCGAGCCAGCCGCCACCGGAGAACGGAGAGTACAAGATCGGTCCGAAAGGAGTGCCCGAAGGATAAGGGGCGCCCCCTGGAAACGCGGCGGCCAACGTGGGCGCGTAGTTGCCCTCGACCAGCGGCACCTCGCCGTCCGGCAAGATCTTGTTGGGATTCGAAGGCGCAGTTCGAAAGTCCCATTCGGCCGAGGTCGACCGCGCTTGGCCGCGGTAGGCGGGAGGGTTGAGGTCGTCGGCGAAGCTGGGAACCGTCGCGAGCAATCCGAAGGTGACGAGGCACGATGCGAGCGCTTTCATGGTCTCCTCCTTGAGACGGTGGAGACGTCCCGTCCGAGTGGGTCGCGGGACGCCAGAGCAAGCCGACGCAGTCGGTCGGGCGCGCGCCGGCGAGGGGAAATCAACGAATGTGACTGAACAATACCAGGCCGGCGTGGGTGACGCCTCGACACCTCCCTTGCGGAGCTCGATCAAGCCTCGATCAAGCATTGTCGGCGCGAAACGACCAGGCCACACGCGTGACTCCCGCGAGCGCCCGCAGCGCGGCGAGCCGATTTGTGGCACGGCGCGGTCGCCTTAACGGCACCAGCAGCGCTCGGCCGATCGCGCCCAGGGCGACGCTTGCGCGCAGCAGCGGCAGTGCACGGCGGTGGTGCTTGGCGGTGTAGCAGAGGAGGTTCGTCGCGTAGGCGCGGAGGAAGCCCTGGTAGCCCAGCGCATCGACCGAAGCGCCCCCGGTGTGCACGAACTTGGACCGCGGCCAGTAGCGGATCACGAGGCCCTTCTCGGATAGGCGTCGAGCCAGGTCGACGTCTTCGAACCAGGCGGGGAAGAACCGATCGTCGAACCCGCCGACGGTCTCGAACGCGCCGCGGCGCAGAGCGAGAGCCGCGGCCGCCGGTTGCTCGACCGGGGTGCCGCTGGCTGGCGGCCGCCGCGGTCCGCGCGGCCGCGAGACGAAGAACGTCTGGGCGATGAGGTCGCCGATCGACGGCAATCGACGCAGCTGCCATTGGGTGGTCTCGGAGCCGTCGTCGCCAACCAGTCGCGGCGCTAGACCAGCGCTCTCGGGGTGATGATCGAAGCCCTCGCACAGCGCCTCGAGCGCGCCCCGGACCGGGTGCGCATCGGGGTTGAGGATCATCACGATGTCGGCTCGCGCTACGGCCGCACCCCGGTTGGCGCCGCCCGCGAAGCCGAGATTGGTGGTCGGACGGATCACCGTGGTGTGATCTGGGGCGGCCGGCCAGCGCTCCGGGTCGGAGCCGTTGTCGACGACGATCAGTTCGAATCTGGGATCGTCCGGCCAGGCGGCGAACAGCCGCGCCAGTGCGGCCTCGGTCCCCCAATGGACGACGATGCCGCTGAGCAGCGGGCGCGGAGCGGTCATCGCGCAAGCGCCGGTTCGACGGCGGTGGCGAGCTGGCTCGTAGAGAGCTCGGAGGGCCGGAGGCTTGCGTAACGGGGGAGAGTCCGTGCCGCCGCCCACCAAGCCGCGGCGAGGTCGAGCGCTCGCGGCCGTTCTGCTGTGGTGGCGAGATCGAGGAGGTCGCGGACGAGCAACCGCGGCAAGGCCGGGAAGTAGCGTCGACCCAGTGCCCGCGCCAGCACCAGGTGACGGTTGCGGTAAAGCAGTCGCGCCCGCCGCGCGCCGTAGATCCCGGCGCTCGAGCTTCCGCGGTGGCGGGTGCGGGCGCCCGGCAACGACCAAGCTGTGAAGCCGCGGGCGGCAAGCCGACAAGCCAGGTCGACGTCTTCGTAGTAGCTCTCGAGGCCGGAGTCGAAGACCAGGCCGCCGTCGAGCCGTGAGCGTTCGAGAGCCGACCGGCGATAGAGGGCGGCGGTCGCGGAGACTCCGAACACCGGTCGCGGGGGCCCGCCGGGATCAGGCGGGGCGCCGCCACGGTCGATCTGGGTCGCTTGCCACCAGCGGTTCCAGCCGATTCCCGCGCCATCGACCACAGTGCGATCGGCGCTCAGGTTGATGCCTTGCGCGGCACCGGCTCGAGGGCGGTCGGCGAACAGGTCGAGGAGCTGCACGAGCCAGTCAGGGTCGACCAGCACGTCGTCGTTGACCACGCCGATGAACTCAGCCCGGCTGGCCGCGATGCCGGCGTTGACGCCGCCGGCGAAGCCCCGGTTCTCCCGCAGATCCAGCACCGTGGCGGCGGTCTCCCGCACCAGTTCGGGGTCGATCGGCTCGCGCGCCTGGTTGACCAGCAGGATCTCCACCGGCTGCGACGCTCGCGAGCCGGCGGCGCGCAAGGCACGCAATGCCTCGCCGAGCCACGGGCTCAGGAGCACCGTCGGGACGATCAGGCTCACGCTGGGGATAAGGTCTCGCGGTGCGCCCTCGGGTCGGCTGTCCATGCGCCCGGGAGCCTACCGCCTCGAGCAGCCCGTGGTGAGACCCTCGGTGGTTTCACCACGGGCTGCTCGCGGCCGTCGCCGTCGCGGCATCGTTACTATGCGCAGAAGCGGTGGCGTAGACCTGGAGCAACGACCTTGGCGGCAAAGAACAAGCACGAGAAGCGAGATTGGGTCGACCTCGGCGCGGCGCGCGACCTCGGGCGGCGCGAAGTCCAGCAGCTGGTCGCCGGCCGGACCCGGATCGCCCTGGTGTGCCGGGACGGCGTCTTCTCGGCGCTGTCCGGGGTCTGCAACCACGTCGGTGGACCGCTCGGCGACGGCCACCTCGACGGCGACTACCTGGTCTGCCCGTGGCACTATTGGAAGTTCCACTGGCAGAGCGGCGAGGGTGAGCCGGGCTACCAAGAGGATCGGCTGCCGGTGTATCCGTTGAAAGTCGAGCGCGGACGCGTCCTGGTCGATGTCGGTGGTGCTACCAAGCGTCGCCGCGCCAAGCACCCGCCGCACCGTCTGGCGAGGCCGGTGGTTCGCGAGCCCGGTCCGGTGCGGGTGGTCGGGATCTCGACCTCGATGATGAACCTCTCGCACCCGCGGTACTCGACCTCCGAAGCGTTGCTCGAATCGGCGCTCGCTGGGGCCGCGGACGCCGGCTGCGGCACCCGGATGATCCGGCTGCGCGACCTCAAGTTCCGGCCGTGCGAGGGTTACTACTCGAAGAGCGCCCACGCTTGTACCTGGCCGTGCTCGATCACCCAGATGGACCCGGACGACGAGCTCGACGCGGTCTACGAGGCGATCGTCCATTGGGCCGACGCGATGATCATCGCCACCCCGATCCGGTGGGGCAACGCCAGCGGTCTGTACTACAAGATGGTCGAGCGGATGAATTGCATCCAGAACCAGGAGACGATCGCCAACCGCCACTTGCTCAAGAACAAGGCGAGCGCATTCATCATCACCGGTGGCCAGGACAACGTCCAGGCAGTTGCCGGTCAGATGCTCGGTTTCTTCGCCGAGCTCGGCTGCCAGTTCCCGCAGTTCCCATTCATCGCTCACTCGCGCGGTTGGAGCGCCGAGGACATGGAGAACAACGTCCGCTACGTCGCCACCAGTGCGACCCTTCACGAGGGCGCCCGCGGGCTCGCGCACCGGGTGACCGAGATGGCACGGCTGTTGGTGGCGGGCGAGGTCGCCGAGACCAAGCTCGTGCGCGGCGGCCGCAAGGGTCACCAGCTCGACGTCAAGGCGCAGATTTAGAGGCTGCCATCAAGAAGAAGAAATGGGGAGAACGTCATGAGCCAGTTTGTTCGAACTGCTTTGGGTGCCACCTTGGTCCTCGGTATTGCGGTCGCGCCCGGTCTCCTGGGGGCTGTGGAGCAGGCGCCGCCCTCGCCGCCGCGGTTCGCGAAGGCCACCTTCGCCGGCGGCTGCTTCTGGTGCATGGAGCCGCCGTTCGACGAGCTCGATGGCGTGATCTCGACGACCTCGGGCTACACCGGCGGCAGCGAGCCCAGTCCCACCTACCAGCAGGTTTCCGCTGGCCGCACCGGTCACGCGGAGGCAGTCGAGATCATCTACGACCCGGCGAAGGTCGGTTACCCGAAACTGCTCGAAGTGTTCTGGCGCAACATCGATCCGACCAGCGCCAGCGGGCAGTTTTGCGATCACGGCCAACAGTACCGACCGGCGATCTTCTACCACGGTGAAGACCAGCGGCGAGATGCCGAGGCGTCCAAGCAGGCGATCGCCGACCGGGGCGTCCTGCGCTCGGCCAACGTCACCGAGATCACTGCAGCCAGCGCGTTCTACCCGGCCGAGGACTACCACC
>JAQBHE010000700.1:0-4243 GCA_032128015.1 Holophagae bacterium | reverse complement strand
GCCACGTCCCGACGCGGCGAGGCGTGGTCGGGCGAGCCTTCGACGAAGACCACCACGTCACCCAATCGCCGATCGGCCCACCGGTCCGTCTGGTGGTGGTATTCCCGCGACGCTCCCGAGCAGCACGCCGGCGTCAATGCAGCGGAGCTCGCGCTGATCCGTGGCGATGCCGGGGCGCGAGGCCAGGAAGCCTCGGTCGCGGAGGCGCGCGGCCCGGCGGAGACCACCCTCGAGCTGGTCCGCCGTCTGCTGCGCAATCGCGAAGTCGTTCTGCTCTCAATCAGCTACTTGTCGATGAACTACGTCTTCTACATCTTCTTCAATTGGTTCTTCTTGTACCTGGTCGAGGTGCGCGGGTTTGGGATCCTGGCCAGCGGCTTCCTCGCGTCGTTGCCGTGGCTGGTTGGCGCCTTCGCGGCCGGCATCGGTGGCGAGACCTGCGACCGGCTGTGCCGGTGCCTCGGACCGCGCTGGGGCTGCCGCCTGCCGAGCGTGGTGGCTTTGCCGCTGATGGGCGGACTGCTGATCGCCGGAGCGATGGCCGACGACCCCTACTGGGCGGTGGGCCTGCTCAGCGTCAGCTTCAGTTTGAGCCAGTTCGTCGAGGGCAGCTACTGGGCCGGCTTGACCTTCGTCGCCGGGCGTCACACCGCTGCCGCTGGTGGCGTGCTCAACACCGGCGGCAACCTCGGCGGCGTGCTTTCGGGACCGCTGATCCCGATCTTCGTCGGTTGGCTTGGGTGGCTCGGGGCGTTGTCCACCGGCGCGGTGTTCGCGTTGCTCGCCGCGGTCTTGTGGCTGTTCATCAGGGTCGATCGACCGCTCGAGGACGCCGCCGGGCGAGTGCGCTAGCCGGAACGGAGCCGTGCTCCGCGCCGGTTCGGAGCGGCATTGGCCGTGGCCGGATGGTCCTCGCCTCGAGTGAGCCGGGGAAGCGGGATAGATGTCGGGGCTTGCCGAAGAATCGCCACGTATGCTACAACGTATGGCATGAGACGAACGACGGTCTATCTCCCCGAGAACCTCAAAGAGGAGCTCGAGCGAGTCGCTCGCGCCGAAGGCCGGAGCGAGGCAGACCTCATTCGCGAGGGCGTGTCACGAGTGGTAGAGATCCACGCCTCTCCCGCGCCGCGAATTCCGCTGTTCTCGAGCGCCGACCCGTCGCTCTCGGAACGAGTCGACGAACTGCTCGTTGGGTTCGGCGAGGATTGATCGTCCTCGACACGAGCGGCGTGCTGGCCTGGATCGATCCCAGCCAGCGCCGCCACGGCGAGACGGTGGCGGCGATGTCGAAGGTCGCCGGGCCGTTTCTGCTTTCGCCCTTCGTGCTCGCCGAGCTCGACTACCTCGTCGCGACTCGGGTTGGGCGAGCGGCGCAACGTTCGCTGCTGCTCGAAGTGGAGCGGGGAGCGTATCGGCTCGAGCCCTTCGCGGCCGGAGACATCCAGCGGGCTCTCCAGGTGATCGAACGCTTCGGTGACCTCGACGTTGGACTCGCCGACGCCTCGATCGTCGTGCTCGCCGAGCGCCATCGATGTCGCTGCGTTCTCACTCTCGACGAACGCCACTTCCGAGTTCTGCGCTCGGGCGGTAGGACGCTCCGTCTGCTCCCGTCCGACGCCTGATCGGTCGCCCGCGGTCAACTCAAACGCCGACCGTCGACCCACTCGGCGTGAAACCCGTAGGGCACGCACTGGCGTAGCAGCACGCGGGCGATCGGCGGATCCTTCCATTCGCTGGCGTCGATGACCACCAGCTCCGACCGGTCCTCGGACTCGTCGCGCGGGATGGTCACCCCCCTCGGGTAAAGCCGCTAAACTCGGCGGCTCGCCGTGGAGCGCGAGGAACCGAGAAAACGAACGTGAGCGTGACGACATCCGAGAAGGCGCAGGAGTTCGCCCGGCTGGAGGCGCGGCTCCCCGACCTGTGGCGATCGATCGAGGCCGGGACCCACGTCCACACCTCGGTGGTGGTGCCGTCGCTGTCGTTCCCGCAAAGCGAGCTGCGCAAGATCAGCGGCGCTCCTTTCTACGAGGAGCGGCTGCTGTTCAGTTTGATCCGGCTCCGCGATCCGCGGGCGCGCGTGCTCTACATCACCAGCCAGCCGATCCATCCCCACATCATCGACTACTACTTGCAGCTGCTGGCGGGGGTGCCGGCGAGCCACGCCCGGGCGCGCCTCGGGCTGTTCTGCGTCTACGACGGCAGCACCCGGCCGCTGACCCAGAAGATCCTCGAGCGGCCGCGGCTGATCGAGCGCATCCGCTCGTGGGTCGGCGACCCCCAGCGCGCCTACCTCACTTGTTTCGCCTCGACCGTGCTCGAACGTGATCTGGCGGTGGCGCTGTCGATTCCCCTCAACGGCGTCGACCCCCGTCATTTGTGGATGGGCACAAAGTCCGGGTCGCGCAAGATCTTTGCCGAGGCCGGGATTGATTGCGCCCGCGGCTACGAGGATGTGCGCAGCGTCGACCAGGTTCTCGACGGTCTGGGAGCTCTGGCGCAGGCACGTCCCGGGCTGCGTCGAGCCGTGATCAAGCTCGACGAGGGGTTCGCCGGCGCCGGCAACGCCCTGTTCACCTATCCAGAGGCCGGTCGCGACTCTACCGAGCCGGATCGCGCCGCTCTCGGTGCGGCGCTCGAACGGCTCGAGTGGTCGACCACCGGCGAGACCTGGAGCGCGTTCTCGAAGAAGCTCTCGAAGATGGGCGGGGTGGTCGAGGAGTTCGTCGAAGCGACCGAGGTCCACTCTCCGAGCGTCCAGTTGAGGGTCAACCCGTTGGGCGAGCCGATGGTGATCTCGACCCATGACCAGGTGCTCGGCGGCAGCACCCGCCAGGTCTACTCGGGGTGCACCTTCCCGGCAAACGCCGAATACCGCCAGCTGATCCAGGAGCAGGCGATGAGCATCGCCACGGTGCTGGCTCGCCGTGGTGTGGTCAGCCGCTTCGGCATCGACTTCCTGGTGCTGCGGGAGCCCAGCGAGGACTGGCGGGCGGTCGCGATCGAGATCAACCTGCGGATGGGCGGCACCACTGCGCCGTTCTTGGCGCTGCAGTTTCTGACCGGCGGCGAAGTCGATGCGCGCGGCGAGTTTCTGTCACGACGCGGCGAGCGCAAGCACTACTACGCCACCGACACCCTCGAATCGCCGTCCTACCGTGGGCTCCTGCCCGAAGATCTGATCGACATCCTGACCGGCCACGACCTCAACTTCAGGCCGTCGACCGAGACCGGAGTGCTGTTCCACATGATCGGCGCGCTCTCCGAGCACGGCAAGGTCGGTGTCACTTGCGTCGGCAACAGCGTCGAGGAGGCCCGGGAACTGTTCACCCGCACCTCACAGATTCTCGACCGAGAGAGTTGCACCGAGAGCCGCGGCGCGTCCTCTGAGCGGCCGCAGTTCGGCGGCGACGACGTGGCACCGATGGAGTGATGGAGGATGGGGAACGCGGCGCACCTGTCTGCTAGCCTGCGGCGCCGAGTCGCCGGCCTCTGCGACCCCCACTCGAGGAGAAACCGAAAGTGAGCGAGCTCGAAGCCTTCCGCCAGGACACCCGCTCGTGGCTCGAAGCGAACGCCCCTGCCGCGTTGCGCGGCAAGGTCGGTGACCCGCACGCATGGGTGTCGGGAGGCCGGCGTCCGGGCTATCGCTACCCGGAGAGCGCCGAGTGGCTCGAGCGAATGGTGGAGCGCGGTTGGACCGCGCCGACCTGGCCAAAGCGCTACGGCGGCGGCGGGCTCGAGGGCGATCAAGCTGCGGTGCTCGCCGAGGAGATCCGCCGGCTGCTGCTGCCGCCGCCGCTGGTCGGCTTCGGCATGTCGATGATCGGGCCGACCCTGCTGCAGTACGGCACCGAGGAGCAGAAGCAGGAGCACGTGGCGAAGATCTGCCGCGGCGAGATCCGTTGGTGCCAGGGCTACTCGGAGCCCAACGCCGGCTCTGACCTGGCATCGCTCCAGACCTCGGCGCGACGCGACGGCGATGACTACATCGTCAACGGCCAGAAGATCTGGACCAGCGGCGCCGATCAGGCGGACTGGATGTTTGCGCTGGTGCGCACCGATCCCAAGGCGAAGAAGCAGCGCGGGATCACCTTCCTGCTCCTCGACCTCGAGTCAGAAGGGGTCGAGGTGCGGCCGATTCTGTTGATCAGCGGCGCCTCGCCGTTCTGCGAGACCTTCTTTCGCAACGTCCGGGTGCCGGCGAGCCAGGTCATCGGCGAGATCAACAACGGTTGGA